>JACPAL010000005.1 GCA_016180855.1 Deltaproteobacteria bacterium
CCGTCTCCGTCGTTGCGTTCTTGGTCGTGAGGGATGAGATGCTCAAGGCGGAGGAGGACGGTAGTGTGACTGTCGTACTCACATCGATACCGGAGGCACTTGAGGCACTCTCTGAGGTTGAGTTTGCTTCGTCGGCATCACCGCACCCACCAATGCCAAAACCAACGAGCAGAACCGACACCCCCAACGTAACAAGAGAGAAAAAGTGTCTCTTCATACTCCCCCTGTTTCTTCTGATCTGGTCTCCCCCATCAAACGAAGCAATCCGGATGCCAGGGGCCTCTATTCTTATCCCCATAAAATCAATCAGAAAATTGATGGGTAAGAAAAGAAAATGGGTGGAAATGAACCCGATGGGTGTTAGATTGTTGACGGTCACTAGAGCGGGCGTTCGTCACCCGCTCTCGTGTACAAATAAATATGACAGTCACATTAACGGGCTTAAATCGACTGTCACATTTACGAAGACTGGTTGCTTTTTTATCATTTTGAGAATTTGATTGTTGCCATTGATAATCTAACGTGGTATTTTTCTACCCGTTCTGTAACTCATTTATTTGAGACCGTTTTTAACCGACTTCAAGGGGGATAAGTGGGGCGGCTTCATTCAGAGGGTAAAATTCCGGAAAAGATTGATGATTTGAGGGCACTTTTTGAGATTGTCGAGAGGGGAAAAATTACCTGGGAGGCGACTTTTGATGCGATCCTCGATCCTGTTCTGATCATCAACAAAAACTACCAGATAGAGAGGGCTAATCTTGCTGCTGCCGACCGATCAGGTCTTTCCGTCCGCGAAATGGTCGGGAAACGTTGCTACGAAGTCTTTGCAGAGCGTCAAGATATCTGTCCCCGGTGCCCCTTACAAAAGACGATCTCTTCTCGGGCTCCCCACATGGTTGATATTGACCGTTTGAGGAGAAGTTCGGATTTTCAGGTTAATTCCTATCCGTTGTCTCTTGATGCAGAGGAGCCATCGGTTGTCCATCACTACCGTGATGTGACTGGAGAGAAGATGCTCCAGAAAAAATTGATTCAGAGTGAAAAGATGGCGGCGATCGGCATGCTTTCCGGTGGTATTGCCCATGAAATCAATAACCCTTTGGGCGGTATTCTCGCCTTTGCTCAGCTTTTGCAATCAGAACTCCCCCCCGATAGTCCGACTCAGGAAGACGTAAAGGAGATTCAGGAGGCGGCGCTCCGATGCAAAAAGATTGTCGCCGATCTTTTAGCGTTTGCGCGGCCGGCCACGGCGATTGAGAAAAGCCCCCATAATCTTAGTCAGCTTGTTGAGAGGGTCCTCCCGCTCCTCCGGCTTAACCTGAAAACGAAGGGGATTAGCATCAGGACAGATTATGACAAAAACCTTCCCCCCGTCTGGGGGGAGGGGAACCGGCTCCAGCAAGTCTTTCTGAATCTCATTCAAAATGCCGCAGAATCGATGAAAAATGGGGGAGAGGTGCTTGTTCGGACGGAACTGAGCGCCGATCGTTCGGAAGGTTATGTGGAGGTGAGGGATGCCGGTCATGGGATTAGTCCGGAGAACATGGCCCGTATTTTTGATCCATTTTTCACAACCAAGGGAATTCATGGCACCGGCCTGGGACTCGCAATATGCGATTCAATTATCAATGATCATCATGGTCGAATTGAGGTCAAAAGCGAAATAGGTCAAGGGAGTCTGTTCCGTGTCATTCTCCCGATTTATAGCAGAGAGGCCGAGACAACAGAGGAGATTTATGCCCCAGTCCGTACTCATCGTGGAAGATGAACCGGTTCTCCAGAAGGCGTTGGTTCGTTTTTTCGAAAAGAGATCCTATGAAGTAACAGCGGGTTCCAATGGGCAGGACGGTTTGGCTTTTCTGGAGAAAAAACCATTTGATCTCCTGCTCGCCGATCTGATGCTGCCCGATATTTCCGGGATTGACCTGATCCGTCGTGGCCGTGAAATCCAGCCTTCGCTCGTTTCCCTCGTCATGACCGGCTACGGGACGATTGCGTCGGCTGTGGAGGCGATCAAGGCCGGCGCCTTCCATTACATTACCAAACCGTTTGAGTTAGAAGATCTTTACTCGCTTGTGACCAAGGCGCTCGAACTTCGGTATCTAAGGCAGGAGAACAAGGCGTTGAGACAGGAATTGAAAAAAAAGTTTCTTCCGGAGAACATCATTGGGAAAAGCAAAAAAATGCAGGAGATCTTCACCCTTTTGCGGAGGGTTTCGGAGAGCGACAGCACGGTTCTGATCCTGGGTGAAAGTGGCACCGGAAAGGAGCTACTGGCCAAGGCGATTCATTACAGTTCCCGACGGTCCGACCGTCCGCTGGTGACGATCAATTGTGCCGCTATCCCTGAGACGCTTCTTGAGAGCGAACTGTTTGGTCACGTCAAGGGGGCTTTTACAGGGGCGATCCAGACCCATCAGGGGCGTTTTGAGGAGGCGAACGGGGGGACGGTTTTTTTGGATGAAATTGGGGACATGAGTCCGCGACTTCAGGTGAAGGTTTTGCGTGTTCTCCAGGATCACCGTTTTGAACCGGTTGGCTCCAACAAGACTCGTGAGGTCGATGTCCGGATTATTACCGCTACGAACAGGGACCTTGTTCAAGCGGTCAAGGAGGGGACCTTTCGGGAGGATCTTTTTTATCGATTGAATGTTATTCCGATAACCCTGCCTCCCTTAAGGGAGCGGAAGAGTGATATCCCGCTGTTGATTCATCATTTTTTAAACAAGATTAATGGAGAGAACAAAAAGAATATTGCTGGTTTTGAGTCGGAGGCAATGGACTGCCTGATGGAGTATGCCTGGCCTGGTAATGTTCGCGAATTGGAGAATCTGGTTGAACGACTGACGATCCTGAAGGGGGAGGGATGGATCAGGGTAGTCGATCTTCTCCCCCATCTCAGGAGTGAAAAAAGGCCGGAAGAGATGTTCCACTCCCTCTGTTTGCCGGAGGGCGGTGTTTCGATTCGTGCCTTAATGGATGACTTTGAAACTTTGCTTATCCGCAAGGCGTTGGACAAGTGCGGTGGGAACAAGAACAAGGCGGCCGCTCTTCTGCAAATGAACCGGACAACACTTGTTGAGAAGATCAAGCGGTATGAACTCATACTTTCGGGAGAAGGGCTTAAGGAGGGCTGAGCATGGAGGAGAGAGGGGAAATTCTTCTGGTGGACGATGAGGAGTCTCTGATTCATGCCTTCGAGAAGCTGGCTCGTCGCAACCAGTTTCGCTTAAGTGTCGCAAGGAACGGTCTTGATGCGCTTGAAAAGCTTGCAAGCAATACGGTCAGTGTGGTCCTGCTGGATCTCAACTCGTCCGGTCTCGACGGGTTGCAGATCCTTGATTATATCAAAAAGAACCATTTGTCGACGGAGGTGATCATGATGACCGGCCGTGGCTCCATTGAGACGGCCGTCTCCTCTCTAAAGAGCGGCGCCTATGATTACCTCCTGAAACCGTTTGATGATCTGGATCATGTGGTGAACACACTGATCAAGGCCCAGGAAAAGGCAGAACTGGTGCGGCGCCTAAAGACATTTGAAACAGCCGAATCTTCGGAAAATGGATTTGATACACTGGTCGGCCAAAGTCAGAAGATGAAAGATGTTTTTGACCTGGTGGTGAGTGTTGCTCCCAGCGAGTCAACTGTCCTGATTATGGGTGAGAGCGGAACCGGGAAGGAACTGGTGGCCCGATCAATTCACAAGAGAAGCTTCCGAAAAGAACGCCCTTTTATTGTAGTCAACTGTGCCGCCCTTCCGGAAACGCTTTTGGAGAGTGAACTTTTTGGCCATGCGAAGGGATCTTTTACAGGAGCGGTTGCCGACACAAAGGGACTTTTTGAAGAAGCAGATCATGGGACTCTTTTTCTTGATGAAATCGGCGAGATCCCTCCCTCGATGCAGGTCAAGCTGCTCCGTGTCCTCCAGGATGGTGAAATCCGGCGGGTTGGAGGATCGGAGGTCAAGCACGTTGACGTGAGAATCCTTTCGGCAACGAACAAGGATCTTTACCAGAAGGTGAAGCAGGGGAGTTTTCGGGAGGATCTCTTTTACCGATTGAATGTGATTACCCTCTATCTTCCGTCCCTCCGGGACAAGAAAGAAGATATCCCTCTGATGGCCTACCACTTTATGAAGAAGTATGTCGCTAAAATGGGCAAGAAGGTCGGTCAGATCTCTCTGGATGCGATGCAGGCGTTGCAGGCTTATGACTGGCCTGGGAACGTTCGGGAACTGGAGAATGTCATTGAACGGGCGGTTGTACTGACGGAGGGAGACGGCATTTCGGCGAGGGATCTGCCTTCCAAGCTTCTCGGAGAGGTTTTTTATGCGCCGGATCCAAAGCACAATGGGGAGGAGGACATTTTACGGCTTCCCTACCACAAGGCCAAGGAGAGGACGATCCATCTTTTTAACCGCTCCTACGTCTCCCAGTTGCTGCGTTATGCGGAGGGAAATATTTCTATTGCATCGGTCCAGGCCGGCATGGATCGGAGCAACTTTAAAAAAATTATCAAGAAGTGTGAGGTTAGTGTTAGGGAATTCAAAAGAGGAAGGGAGAAGCGATGACGGGAAAAGTCCTTTTAATTGGGTTTCTTGAGAAGCCGGACAAGAAGGTAGGCAGCTTTTTGTCCAAGGAAGGATGGGAACTTGTAGAGGAGACACCGGTAGCGATTCTTGGTACAAAACCGGTTCCCTCCGTGGACGTGGCCCTTCTTTCGTTTGGAAACGAAGAGGTGGATGGGGCGACACAGGCGATTCAAAAACTCCGGTCGGGTGCCCAGGAGATTCCTGTTGTTTGTCTGACGCGCCTCTCTCATGTGGATCAGGCCGTCATGATCATGAAGAGCGGTGCCTTTGATTGTCTTCAGACGCCGGTTGATATGGGAAAGCTCAGTACCGTTCTCAAGAACGCAGCCCAAACGGCCCGCCTCAAGAAAAAGGTGCTTCTTCTCGAGAGCCAGGTCGGATGGGAAGGAAAGTTTGATGATATGGTCGGCGTTTCTCCGCAGATCCGCGAGATTTTCCAGATGGTCCATACCGTTGCAAAAAGTAATGCGACTGCCTTGATCCTCGGAGAGAGCGGAACCGGGAAAGAGTTGGTGGCACGGGCGATTCATCGCCACTCGGAACGGTCCAAAAACAAATTTATTGATATCAACTGTGCGGCGATCCCCAGAGAGCTCCTGGAAAACGAGCTTTTTGGGCACGAACGGGGGGCCTTCACGGGGGCGGACCGTCTTTATGTCGGGAGTTGTGAACGGGCTCATGGTGGAACCCTCTTTCTGGATGAGGTGAGTGAAATGGACCCATCACTTCAGGTCAAGTTGCTGCGTGTCCTTCAGGAGAGGAGTTTTGTCCGGATTGGCGGAAACCAGAATATTCAGGTCGATATCCGGGTGATTGCTGCGACCAACAAAAACCTGAAGTCCGAGGTGGAAAAGGGGGCGTTTCGGGAGGATCTTTATTATCGGCTCAATGTCGTCCCGATCATCCTCCCCCCCTTGCGGGCGCGACGTGAAGACATACCGGTTTTGGCGCAATTTTTCCTTGAGAAGTACGCCAAGGAGAACAGAAAATCATTTAAGGGTTTTACCCCTGAGGCGATGGAGTGCTTCGTTAATTATGACTGGCCCGGGAATGTGCGGGAGCTCGAGAATAATATTGAGCGCATTGTCGTATTGCATGATGAGCCGAGGGTGAAACCGGCCCATCTGCCCCGCTTTATATTGAGTGTGGAGAAAAAGGGGGGGCAGGAGCTTGGTGCCTGGGATGCCAATGGGTATCAAAAAATTCTCCCCCTCCATCTGGTGGAACAGTACGCAATTGAGTCTGCGATTGAACGTTGTCGCGGAGATCTGCTTGCTGCCGCACGCAAACTGGGGATTGGTCAGGCGACGATGTATCGAAAAGTGAAACGATACGGTATCAAAATGGCGAGCTAGTGTAATATCCCATAAATTCCTTTACGCTTCGTTGCCCACTCGTTCGTGATCCTCACGTACATTCAAGTACGCTCCGGTCGCTCGTTTGTGGGTACGAGGCCTATTATCCAATTTTTGACACATTAAAATTCACCCTTAAACTTCCAGGATATGGTTTTCTTGCATTTCTACTCTATCTTTGGTTCCTGGGCCGGCAGATCCGTGGCCGTTCTTCCTCACACAAGACGCTTCTTACATTTGCAACCTATCATCAGAAAAGAGATAGTTCGTCATAAAAGATCACGTTCCTATTATGCCTACACGGAGCTACAGCGTGATCCTGGGGGGCAAGGGATCAGGAGCCCTGTAGAAGCGGAGATACGAATTAGCCGAGCTGAATACGACTCTATCCAGCCCCACCAGAGCCGAATAATCCTTGTTACCAAGCCAGGTTGGTTGGGACAGGAGTGGTTGGTCTCTTATAGAATAGAGTGAGATTTTACCAACAACTCATTGTGACGGGACCCGAACAAGGGGTCAGTGATCACTTTTAATCCATTTGCGCCCGTCCGAAATGGGTCTCTCCAAACGCCTTCTGGGGAAGGGTTGGGAAGGGATAAATGGATTGATCGGTTTGAGATTGTTGATTCTTCCCACCGTCAGCTGTTTTGGTGGACGGCCGGTATTTCTACCCTGGCCTTTTCTGCTGCTGTTCTACGCCTGGGTCATGTCCCTTCTCGTTTTTACTATGGAGTGACGTACCGAGTTCCAAAAGGTCGATTGGGACAACCGATGAGGCTTCTTGATTCAGATTGGATCTTAAAGGTTGAGCAGGTAGAGCCAGGCCTTTGCAGCATTACCTCTGCGGTTCCAGCAAACAAACGACAACCGTTTGTAGAACTTAAACAGGTTCAGGCAGGTAAATTGGGGACGGAAGAGGTTGTTGGCAAGGTAGGGTCAGCCAGAATTTGGCTGGCGGATGATCGGGGTGTCATGTTTTCCATCCTGGATGCCCATCTGGATCAGCCTGTTTATACTTATATCGCCCCGGGAAGCGCCGCACACCGCCTCTTGATGGACAACAGGCACCTCTGGGAGGGACAGGGGGCAGCGATTAAAAACATGAGTGTTGTCCATCTGGCCGCAAACGTTTTCGCGTCTCATCAGGAGAGATTGTTTGAGGCCGCAGCGAAGGGAGGGACATTGACACTCCCTGTCTATAAAACCCAGGGGCCGTGGGGACATCCTCTAACACATATTTTTCGATGGCGTTATGGACAGGGGAGGTCTGTCTATTTCATTCAGGAATTGGGGGAAGACCAAAAACTCTATACAACAACGCTGATCCCCGATGAGATTTACCTGACTCGTCCTGAGGAGAAGTGGCTTAAACTGACCTATGCACAAATAACCTCCGATTCAAAGTTTCCCTGGAATGCCTCCCTGTTGGTGCATGAGGAGTCAACCTTGGGAAAGGCGTTGCTTGCGTTACAGGCCCGGTGGGTTCATGAAGAGAAGGGTGTTTACTACCTTTCTCCGAGTGTCTTCGGGGAGGCGGTAAAGGTTTTTGAGGCACAGTCTTCCGAAGTGATTCAATTTTATCGTAAGGCCGCCTTGGATAAGATCGGGCAACTTTCCTTAGATCCTCTAGCAAAAAATGCCAGCACGGAGGAGATGATTCGCTGGGCCCTGTTTGATGTAAAACCGCCCCGCAGAAGAGCGTGAAGAAAACAGATTCCCTTTCTCCAGGAAGTTATGAAAATTTTGTTTCTCAGCTTGCCGATCGGGAATACTTCGGCCAAAAACTGGGGTTAGAGCGCATTCAAAGGCTCCTTGATCAGCTTGGAAACCCGGAGAAGAGATTTCCCTCTATTCATATCGCCGGTACCAACGGCAAAGGTTCCACCGCGGCGATGATCGCCACCATCCTTAAAGAAGCCGGATATCGGGTCGGCCTTTATACCTCGCCGCATCTGATCGATTTTTGTGAGAGGATCCGCATTCTCTCTCCTTCCATAACTCACCCCCAGCCCCTCTCTTACATTAAGAGAGGGGAGAGCAATCCCCCCATACAACCTGGTCAAGTCCTCCACTACGCCCGTCTTATCAAGGAAGCGGAAGAGGAGCCGCTTACCTTTTTTGAACTTGCGACGGCGATCGGGTTTTTGCATTTCGCGACTGAGGGCGGGTATCCACCGGAGGAGGGTAAGGAACCTGTTGATATCGCCGTTATCGAGGTCGGGATGGGGGGACGACTCGATGCAACGAACGTTATTACACCACTTGTCTCGGTGATCACAACGATTGGATTGGATCACACCCAATATCTTGGGGATTCGATTGAAAAGATTGCCTTTGAGAAGGCCGGGATCATCAAGCCGGGGGTGCCGGTGGTGGTTGGGGATTTGCCGGAGGGGGCCGCAGAGGTGCTGCGAACAATAATATCCCCCCACCGAGATCCCCACGGTCATCAAGAGGCCCCCCTTGGTTTAAGGGGGGCGAAGATTATCCCGGCGCTGTTTGAGGGGGGATACAAGATTGGTCTTTCAGGCTCCCACCAACAACAAAACGCCGCTGTGGCCATGGCGGTTATTGCTGAATTAAGGAGACAAGGCTGGTCCATCTCCGATGCCGCCGTTTCCGAAGGGCTTGCCAACATCGACTGGCCGGGCCGTCTTCAAACGATTCAGGAAGAGCCATGGATCTTGATCGATGGAGCCCACAATCGGGAGGCGATGGAGACCGTCCGGCGGTATCTCGAGCAGAGCCTTCAAGGGCGACGACTAAAAGTCTTATTTACCGCGATGGCCGATAAAGATATTTCAGGAATGTTGGGCGAGATAGGGTCGGTCGCTTCGGAGATCGTTGTGACCGAACTCCCCATGAAGAGGGCCGCCAGCTCCGATGAGCTTTTACGTTTGGTAAAAGAGAATGGCATGGAAGGTCAGTTCATAAGTCCCCCCGAAAAAGCTTTCCAATTGATGAGGGAATCCCTTAAAGAGGATGAGGTGTTGCTGGCAACGGGCTCCTTTTATCTGGTGGGAGAGCTTCTCCGATGCTTGTTAGATCCTTAAGTCTTATCGTCTGTCTCTTTTCATTCTCCCTTTCAGCGGATGATGGGCGTTTGATCATCGAAAAGATGGTTCAGAGGATACGTGGCCACGCCAATATCGCGGAATACGAGATGACGATTCAGCGTCCCTCCTGGACACGCACAATCCGCCTCAAGGCGTGGGATGATCGTGCTCACAGCCGCGTTTTTGTGCGTCTCCTGGAGCCTCCGAAGGATGCGGGGATCTCTTTCTTGAGGCTTGATTACAATCTCTGGAACTATCTCCCGAAGGTGGAAAAGGTTATGAAGATTCCGCCCTCGATGATGCTCCAACCCTGGATGGGGAGTGATTTTTCGAACGATGATCTTGTTAAGGAGTCAAGTTACATCGATGATTATGAGCATCAGGTGGTGGGTCACGAGATGAAGGAGGGGGAGAAGGTCTTTAAAATCGAGCTCATTCCAAAACTGCATGCGCCGGTCGTCTGGGGAAAGGTCGTTTTCTGGGTCCGTGAAAAAGATGATCTGCCGATGGAGCAGCATTTTTTAGATGAGAGGGGAAGGCTGATCAAGGTCTTGACCTTTAAGGATTTCAAAATCATGGATGGTATTCTTCACCCCCTCCTCTGGGAGATGGAAAATAAGCAGAAAGAGGGACAGAAGACGATGATTCGGCTCGTAAATGTTGACTTTGACCCTTTGCCTCCGATTCCCACGTCGGTGTTTACGGAACAGAATTTGCGACGCTAACCTACGTTCTCCTTTCTCAACTCCTGCCAGGCATAATAACCATCAAGATTGAGGATCGGCAGGAGATTTATTAAACAGAGGAGATAGGAACCGGCTGTGAAGAGCCACAGAACCAATTGGGACTCCGATCCTTCGAACAGGAATAAGAGGCAAGAGGAGAGTCCTCCCAGGATGAGATGGGTGTACGGGCCGGCGAGTGAGACAACAATCCTCTGCCACCGACTTGCGAGCCACATGTCGGAGGTATCCACGAAAAGGATCGGGCTGATCCAGTTCCAACCGACTCCTATTCCGAGAATCCGTCGACCAAATGCCTTCGTCGTAAAGGCGTGCCCTCCTTCATGAATGGGGCCGGACAGTAGAAGAAGCACGATGAGAGGTAGAGTGATGCCTGGAATTTCATCGAGATTCATTTGGGACCATTTCAGGGGGAGGTCTTTAAGAAAGAGTAGAAGACCCGATAGGGTGAGGAGGCCGATCAGTAACTGCCCACTCCTGGAGAAGAGGGGACGGATGAACCGGTAGAGACGGGAGATGAGGGGATCAACATTTCGGAGCATGAGTCTCCATTCAAACAGATGTTGCAGTCCTTGTAAAATCCTTTGGCCCCACGAGGGGATCAGAAGGAACGATGCCCTTGTCGTGCGACTCTTGGCAAATCCTGAGGCGACCAGCCCTGAGATAGTCTCTGCAATTGAATGTGGCGCAAAAAGTCCGAACTCTTTCAAGTAAAGAAGGGTTAGATCTTTCAGATTTTTATGGCCGTCGAGATTTTGCCAAATAAATATCCCTTGGGAGGAGAGTCGGAAGTAGGTCCCATCGCCTCTATTGGCAAGGATCGTCATCACGGTTCCATCTTCCGAAGTTGTTGTTTGTTCCTCAATGCCGGTGGTTCGAATCGGTCGATCGCGAAGACTCAAGATTTCAAACATTCCGAGGCGAAGTTCGCGACTCTCGCCGACCACCTTCATGAAATCCTCCCGTTTTAATTCCAGGAGTTCGGTTTCCCCTAACGCACGAACGGTCGCATTTCGGGTAGATTCTGTGAGAAGGGCGGTCTCTCCAAAGAGGGCACCTGCTTCCAGGATAGCCAGTTGCCTTTTCCGCCCATTGTCTTTCTGAATCACTTCAACCCGACCGGTTTTGACAAGAAAACAGGAGCTGGCCACTTCCCCCTCACGAATAATCGTGTCGCCTTGTTTGATGGAAAGGCAATGGATCTTTTGAGCCAGAAGGTGCAGGCGGTCGACTTTAAGGGAGCCAAAAGGGGTGGCCCTCTTCAAGAAATCGATGACAAGGAGCTGCTCTGTCTTTACATTCCCTTGCTGATTTGTGATTTTAATTCCTCGTCAGGTCGGTTCCAGTCGATCTTTCGGAGTGTCGTCAATTCCTCGCTATTTAGCTTGACGCCTGATTTCTGGATCGTCCCTTCAGGATCTTTGCGGAATTCCACCCTGAATTTCTGGTCGTTCATCCACTTGTCGATCAGTTTGCCGATATCTTGGTAGCTCATGGGTTCTGTTCTCCTTTTTGAAAAGTGAGACGTTACCTATATAGGAAACAAGCCTCTCTTGATAGCTTTTTTTTGGGTGGGCCGCCGCGAGACTTTTTTTCGCCCGTTCACAATAGAGCTCAATTAAGAAGGCTGTGAGACGGCCGATCCCCTTGGCAAAGAGAAGGGACCTGGCCTTTTCAAGAGGTCCGAACAAAACCCTCTTTTCGGCCTCGGAACATCTTTGAAGGCAAAGGGCGATCGGGAGTGTCCTCGTACCGTTCCTCAAGTCCCGACTGATGGGGGCCTGAAACAGGTCATAGAAGTCGGTGGCGAGTTGGGTCGCGGTTCCGAGATTTCGTCCCATCTCTTCATAGGAACTGATTTGGTCTTCTGCTCCTCCGGCCAGTAATGCGGCGATTGAGGCGAGGGTCGCGATACCACTGCTCTTGGCCCTCACGGAATCTTCGACCTCTTGTGTCTGGACATTTGTTTTCCCCGTCATTGCGAGTTCCCTTTGCTGCCCGGTGGCGGCCTCCAACAGTCCCTTTGCAAATCGGAGCTGGATCTTTATGCGGAGCTCTTCGGTCGTCTTGAGCTCTGCGATCAAAATCTGGGGGAGTGCTGAGAGAAAGAGTGAGGAGCCGAGTTGGAGTTCTGGCGTTCTGTGGTTCGGCCAGTGAGCTATCGCATCCCCATCGGCGATGTCATCGATAATATCCATTCCCAGGAAGAGGAACTTCCCCAGTGCGGTCAGCGGAAGCGCCTCCTCTTCACGTCCGGCGATTCCGCCATAGACGAGGAGGGGAATATCGACATACGGAGAGTTTTCCCCTGTCGGGAACTGATCGAGAAGCGAATGCAGAAGAGAGCGCTGATCCTGGGAGGAGATAGAGATATCGATGAATGATCGTGCCGGATCACTCTCGTCTTGGAGAGGCAGGGGAGCAAAAGCGACTCGTGACATAAAGTGGGGGGTATGCTACCAGAAAAAGGGTCAAAGAAAAGGATTTTTCCATGGAAAATCAGATCCTACTCGAGGCGGTTGAGAAAGTTTATCGGACCAATGGCCTGCCGGTTAAGGCGCTCACGAATGTCTCTTTGACGTTTGCCTCCGGTGAGTTTGCTGTCCTGGCCGGACCTTCGGGCTCAGGAAAATCGACCCTTTTGAATCTCATCGGGGCGCTTGATCGTCCAACGTCAGGCGGCGTCAAAGTGGCCGGGAGAGATCTTTTACAGATGAATCTCCGGCAGCTCTCGGAATTTCGGCTTCGAAAGATTGGATTTGTCTTTCAGTCCTACAATCTGATTCCTGTCTTAACGGCGATTGAGAATGTTGAATACATCCTGCTCCTTCAGGGAATCGATCCAAAGGAGAGACGTGAGAGGGCCATGGCCCTCCTGGAACGGGTCGGTCTTCTAGACCAGGTTGGCAAGCGACCGGGTGAAATGAGTGGGGGGCAGCAACAGCGAGTTGCCGTGGCCCGGGCGCTTGTGAGTCGCCCCGAGTTGATTTTGGCCGATGAGCCAACGGCGAATCTCGACTCACAGACAGGGGCAACGTTGATTGATCTCTTTCGAGAGTTGAACGAGCAATTTCAAACAACCTTCCTCTTTGCCTCACACGATCCGATGGTCATTGAGCGGGCCCGGCGTGTGGTCCGGCTTAAAGATGGTCGGATTGAGTCATGAGGCTTCTTTTGAAATTGGCGTTTCGAAACATCTTCCGTCATAAGAAGCGTTCTCTCATTACGATGACGGCGATTGCCGTTGGTTTGGGGGCCCTTATTTTTATGAGGAGCTTTATGCATGGGGCCCATCTCCAGATGGTTCGTAATGTCACGCGAACACTGACCAGTGATGCCCAAATTGTTCCTAAGGCGCTTGAAAATTTTTACAATACGAATGGGGCGATCGAAGATCCCGAGCCGATCCGTCGTATTCTCCGTTCGGACCCCCGAATCCTGGCATTTTCTGAAAGGATTATCGGCGGAGGGATGATTGCCTCTGAGAAAAAATCGATGGCGACGTTTATCATCGGTTTTGATCCGGCGCAGGAGGAAAAAATAGGTACCCGCCGGGAGGTTGTTTCTGGTCGGGCCCTGACGGAAGCGGACGAACAAGGTCTCATTTTGGGCGAAAAGATGCGTCAGATTCTGGGAGCCCAAATCGGAGAGTCGATTGTGCTGACGGCGCAAGACTTCTATGGATCCCTCACGGGCGAGAGATTTACCGTTCTGGGGACCTTTCAGACAGGAAATGATCAGGTGGACAACAGTATGGTGATCCTCTTGAAGCAATCCGCCCAAAGACTCCTTTCTTTTGAGCAACGCGTTTCGAAATTCGCCCTCCGGATAGATCCCCGTTATTTAACCGATGATGTTGTGCACGATTTGAGGGGCAAGATTGTAGATCCAAATCTCAAGGTGGTGACCTGGCAGAATCTGATTCCGATGATCGCGCAGATGATCCAGTTTCAGGACGGGATGAGCTTTATCATTATGGCGATTGTTCTGTCCGTTGTCGCCACCGGGATTCTCAATACACTGATGATGTCTATTATGGAGAGAATTCGTGAGTTTGGTCTCATGATTGCTCTGGGAACAAAGCCGTCACAGATTATTCTTCTCATTCTTCTTGAGTCCTTTTTCTTGAGTATCTTTGGTGCCCTCGGTGGGCTTTTTCTGGGATCCGGACTTATCTTTTACTTCGGCCATATCGGGATTGACCTGACACGGTTTGTTTCCGCCTTGTCCAATCTCATGATTGGATCACAGGTCTTCCCCCACTTTGACCTGCGCTATTCTCTGATTTTCCTGCTCGTTGTCCTTGTCAGTAATCTCCTTGTTTCCCTCTATCCGGCCTGGAGGGCCGGGAAGTTAGCGCCCTTGGAGGCGATGAGACAGGTATGACCTCTATTCTAATGCTGGCCTACAGAAATATTCTCCGGCACAAAAAGAGGTCATTCATCATTGTTGCTGCCATTGCGATCGGTCTTGGGGCGATTCTCTTCTTGCGTGGTTTTGCCTCCGGGGCTCAGAGGCAGATGATTGATAACATCGTTTCGGTCATTACAAGCGAAATCTCAATTGTTCATAAATCGATGGAAAACATCTATAACACCAATGGAACGATAAAAGATCCCGAATCGGTTCGGCGTCTCCTCCGTGAAGACCCGCGTGTTGCCGGTTTTGCCGAGGAGGTCTTTGGTTCCGGTATCATTTCGTCTCCGCAGGCCTCCATCATGACCTTTGTATCGGGGGTTGATCCGGGGCAGGAAACGGCGATTGGAAGTCGTTTCCCGATCGTTTCAGGGCGGCTTTATGCCTCGGAGGAGGAGCACAGTGTTGTTATAGGTGAAAAGATGCGGAAGATTCTTGGGGTTGAGTTGGGTGAGAAGGTTGTCGTAACGGTTCAAGATCTGGGCGGAACGCTGACGGGTGAGTCGTTTACGCTCGTGGGGACGCTCGAGATTGGCAATGATCAGCTTGACAGTGGAACCGTTGTTCTTTCTTTGGGGGCAGGAAAGAGACTGCTCGGAATGGGAGATCGACTTTCCAAATTTGCCGTGAAGGCTCACGATCGGCATGAGATTCCGGCGCTTGTGAAAAGTTTGAAAGAGAGGCTTACCGGCACCGATCTCATTGTGATGACGTGGGACGAACTGATTCCGATGCTCTCACAGATGATGCGATTTCAGGATGGAATGATTTTCATTCTCCTTTTAATTGTTCTTTCCGTCGTAACGGCTGGTGTTCTGAATACGCTCCTCATGTCGATTATTGAGAGAACAAGGGAATTTGGACTCATGTTGGCACTAGGGGTAAAACCGTTTCAGGTTGTTTTGCTACTGATTGTCGAAACGCTCCTTTTAAGTCTTATGGGGGTTGTCGTCGGGATTTCGCTCGGTACGCTGGCGATCCTCTATTTTGGTCATGTTGGCATTGATCTGACCCGGTTTTTGTCGACATTCTCCAATCTCCTGGTTGGTTCCCACGTTTATCCGCGTGTTGACTGGAGCTATGTTGGGATTTTTGTGATGGTTGTGTTGGTTGCCAATATTTTTATCGCCTTTTACCCGGCTTGGAGGGCCTCAAGGCTCCAGCCTGTCGTAGCGATGAGGCAGGTGTAATTTTGGAGAGATTCCTCCGACACTTTCCCCTGCTGGTGCTGTTATTTTATTTTAGTACACCTGCTCTTGCCCTCTCTCTGGTTGAAAGAAGCAAGATCTCACTTGATCTCGGCGGCTACTACAAAAACCTCTTTTTTACCTCCAAACGCCAGGCAACGGGGGATTTCTATCTTGCCGACTTAAACCGGTTTCGGCTCGAGTGGGATGCCCATTTTCTGGAAAAATTTTCAGCCAATGTGGTCTGGGATCAGGAACTCATCGGGGGTAATTATATTGCTACGGAGGAGTTTGCGACACGGCAGGCCAATAGAAATATCGCCACTCCTGATCTGGAGTACCAACTTCATAGGAGCAACCATCTTTTTTATGGGCAGAATTTTTACCGCGCCTATTTGCAATATAAGTCTTCTTGGATGACGGTGACGGTCGGCCGTCAGCGGGTTGATTGGGGGGTGATGCGGATCAATCCGATCACCGATCTGTTCATCCGGCCGCCGATCTTTGATGTCGAGAAGGACGAGGTGATAGCGCCAGTTGCTGCTAATCTCCAGATCCCGATCGGTTCCACCTGGAAGCTGAATCCGGTTTATACGGTTCAGTCCGACTTTGACCGTTCGCGCACCGGTTTGCGAGTTACAAAAACGATCTGGCGATTTGATGTTTCGGCGTTGGGGGGAAGATTTCTAAGGGATACAATGGCCGGCTTTGATTTTGATGGGGACATTGCCGACATCGGTGTCCGGGGGGCGCTCACACAGGACTGGACTGGGGCCGGGAATAATTTTATCCAGGCGGCAGTCGGTCTGGACTATGGATTTCCAAACACCCTCTATCTTGCGGCGGAATATTTCTTCAACGGACAAGGGACGAACAACCGGTTAACAGCGCTTCCGTTCCCTGCAACAGCCCCCTTTTTTCAAACGGCTCATCGGCATTTTTTTGGAGCTGAGGCGCGTTACGAGTTGACGCCGTTGTGGAAGATCCTCCTCATTTCACAGACGGATATTGTCGGTAAAAGTATCGTTGGTAATCTGGAGACGACCTATTCCCTCTTTTCCTGGATGGACCTCAATGGGGGGGCGCTCTTTCCGGTTGGTCGTGATGCAGGAGAGTTTGGGGCAGTACCGAATTTGTATTATCTGCAGGCCCAGTGCTTTTTCTGATCGCCTCTGTTGGGACTGTTGAAAAATGCCATCTGCTGCGTTCCCCTCGTCGCCGGCTCCTCGGGGTGCCTTGCAGCTGGGCATTTTTGAACAGTCCCCAAAAGCCATTTTTCATGCGACGTCGCTTGCGTTGGTTTGTAGTGTTGTGGTTGGTCTTTGCAGGCGCTCTTTCATTTAGCCCAAGTCGAATTGCCTTGGGATCAGCATCCACATCTCCCGGGGTAGTGAGTCAGAAGACCTTTCTTGGTTCTCTCAAGGAGAATGCGACAAAGGTCCTAAAGAGATTAAGGACAAATCCAGCCCCAAGCCGGGAAGTGAAGAGACGGTCTCTTGTCAAAAAGACGTTGCCCAAACAATACACGGTGTCAGACGAGACACCTGGCTTTGTATCCGGACAATTAATCATAAGTCTTAAAGACTGCGAAAAGTCATTTCTGGATCCTGGAATTCAGTCAAAAATCAATGGGCAGTATGGTTTTAGGAATGAACGGAAATTTCTATCCAAGATTACAGAAGGTGGGAAGACTCGAGGAGGCTTTCAGAAGGCAAAATTGAGCTGTATTCGTACGATCGATCTGGAGGAAGAGACGGATTTGAGTAAGGTGATCGATACCATAAGAGCCTTGCCAGAGGTTAAATATGTCCAACCGAATTACCGTTATTTTCCGGATGCGATCCCAACAGACCCTCAATATGATCTCCAATGGTCCCATCAAATAACCGAGGCAGAGGCGGGATGGGATTTTCAGACGGGATCCCATGAAGTGGTTGTGGCCGTCATTGATAATGAAATTGGATGGACTCACGAAGAGCTTGTCTCTCGGATTTGGGCAAATCCATCAGATGTGGCCGACGGTATTGATAATGATGGGAACGGATACGTTGATGATGTTCGGGGATGGGATTTTAGTGGTGGTGATAATGATCCGATGCCGGATCCCGGACAAGATATTCACGGGACAAGTGTTGCCAGTATTATTGGAGCGGCCGCCAATAATGGAAGGGGTATTGTAGGGGTCATGTGGGATGTTTCCCTCATGCCGCTTCGCATCTCATATACCACGGAATCAGTTACAGAAGCACTCTACTACGCCCTGCTCCAGGGAGCGGACGTTGTTAATATGAGTTTTGGGAACTATGAAATCGGACGGTATGGTACGGATACCACAGTTCATGAGGCGATCCAGGAGGGGACAACAGCGGGTATTGTTTATGTAGCCACGGCTGGAAATGATTCGATCGAGGCACTGAGATACCCCGCCGCCTTATCCGAAGTGCTTAGTGTTACGGCAACCGATGAGGAAGACCAACGCGCTTCCTTCTCAAATTATGGTGTTTGGTGCGATATAGCGGCCCCCGGAGAGAACATTCGTGCGGCCTCTCTCTATCCGAGCCTTGGTTCTGCCTACGATCGAGACCAGGATGGCACCTCCTTTGCGGCCCCCTATGTTTCTGGCTTGGCCGGTCTTCTTAAGCTTCAGTTTCCGGATCTTGATGCGGCGGGAATTCGCGACCGGATTCTCTACACGGCTGATCCAATCGACACAGATCAGCCGATCGGGATGGGTCGTGTTAACATGAGAAGGGCGCTGGATCCTTCTGTTTCAATTGAGCCATTCGCTATGATTTGGGCGCCATCCGGAAACTCGCGTTACGATACCAGTGAAACAATAACTGTCGTCGGCACTGTTCGGGGCGATTCCTACTTCGTCCGGTATCGCCCTCTATCTTCAACCGGAGGTGAATGGACCACTTTGGTATCGGGGACGGGAAACCATGATAGAGAGGAGTTAGCCGTCTTCGATCTGGAAGAGATTGAGCCAGGTCGATATTCATTACAGCTTCGTTCTGTTCAGGGAAGTAATGAGGCAATCGTTGAGCGTGAACTTCTCGTAGGTCATTTTCTGACAGGCTGGAGACAGCCCATTTCATTGAGACCCTTTGATTCCAGCTGGGAGCTTCTCCATCTAAATTTTGGTGACATGGATCATGATGGCAAGACGGAGACTCTGGTAACAGGAACGGTGCCGGCCCATCTCCTTGATTTCGAAGGATCTGAGATGCCTGGATGGCCAGTTGAACTCGCCGTGGCTGGGACATCAGGTCAGGGGGCAATCGGAGACGTTGATAATGATGGAGATCTCGAAGCAGTCGTTCAGGCAACAAGTACAATTTTCATATTAAACCTGGATGGATCAGTTGTTTCAACTCGTAGTTTAGCGATGGGAACCTCGGGGATAGCAACCCCGGCTCCTATCCTCACAGACTGGGATCAAGATGGAGACCTCGAAATTATTACCGTTGAGTCAACCCACATGGATGCTTTGGGCTACCGAATGGTTGTTGCTCACCATGACGATTTTATCGGGACAATTCTTTTTGACAGGATCGGGAATGGCCAGCGTCTCTTAACTCCCGCCGTTCTGGCCGATTTTGACGGAGATGACAGCGTCGATGTTGGTCTACGGCCAAGACGACAGGTCTTCAGCTCTCCCAACATGGAAACCTTGGTCGTTTCACACGAGGGCTCCACTTTGTTTTCCCGTCTCCTTGATACACTGGAGACGCCCGTTTCAGGCATAGCGCCGGCTGGTTTTACATTTGGTGACGAGTCTCGCGCATGGATTCTTTATACCCACAGTCCCGAAGAGATTCGACTCGTCAGAGTTGATACGGGGGACTTCTACCAATGGAACCTTCAGCAGCTTCTCGGTCTCTCGTTGACTTCGTGGGAGGATAATTATCCTCAGGTTGCCGGAGGTGACATTGACGGGGGCGGAGATTTTGAGATCGCAATTTCCTATGACGACAAAGTTGCGGTGCTCAAAAAAGGTATCTTGAACGGAACCACGCCGGAAACGATGGGCTCTCTTTTAGAGGGCTGGCCGGTTGAGCTCGATGGAGAAGCGTTCTCTCCTCTCCTGGTCGATCTCAATAATGACAACCTGCCGGAAATTATCGTTGCCTCGCAGGGACGTGCTGTTTATGCCTGGCACTCGGATGGAAGTGCCGTGTCAGGATTTCCTCTTCTAACAACCTACCCCGTTGCAACAACCCCTGTCGTGACGGATCTCAACGGCGATGGTCAGGTTGATATTCTGGCTCTTGACCGCAGGGGATATTTTTATCCATGGAGTCTGGAGAGGCCATTCAATCCCAATGGAGTTGTTTGGGATCGTGAAAATGGCAATCCAAGGCTCACCCGAACCTATCCGCCTGGTTTCCCCGTTTATGCTCGTTGTGGAGATGGTTTTTTCTCACCTGGAGAGGCGTGCGATGATGGGAATGAGATCAATGATGATTCTTGCCGCAATGATTGTTCCGTGCCGATCTGCGGAGACGGCATTCAGGACTCCGGAGAAGAATGTGATCTGGGAGAGGGGAACAGTGATACGATTCCCGATGCCTGTCGCACCCGTTGTCATTTAGCATCGTGCGGAGACAGTGTTACGGATGGAGGTGAAGAGTGTGACGATGGAAATGACGTTAATGGCGATTCTTGTCGGAACAACTGTTTTCCCCCGATTTGTGGTGATGGAATTTTAGATTCGGGTGAACAATGCGATGACGGGAACCGTAATGAACGGGATGGGTGTCGACGTGACTGTATCACTTGTCGAAGAGCTGGAGAGATCCCAGCGGTTTCTGGCATTCCCGGCGGGAGTTGTTGCCCCGGGTTGCATGTTCAAGGACATCTTTGTGCGCGGCCTCGCTTTGAGATTTCAAGTGAGACATGGCGTGAGCTGATGCAAAGAGTTTGTCGGAATGTTCCAAGGCTTTGTGGGGTTTTCCGATGAGGTGGGCCTCTATAGCATTTCAACTTTTAGCGGATACGACTGTACCCGCTAAAAGTTAGAAATACTTATGGTTTATCAACAAAAATGTACTAACCAAAAGCTGATCAACCATAATCCTTAATCAAGCGGCGTAGTATCTTCAGATTTTCCACATCCTCCTTCAGATCCTCTCCCTTTGGCGTCTCCAGCGACATCGGATGTTCTTTAAATCTTGGATCGTTCATCAAACACCGAAAACCGGTGAGTCCGATATGCCCCTTTCCGATATGCTCGTGGCGATCGACGCGTGAACCCAGCTCTTTTTTGGAGTCATTTAAATGAAAACATTTGATCTTCGAAATGCCAACGATTTTGTCGAACTCCTCAAATACCTTTTTGTATCCCTCTTCAGTACGTAGGTCGTAGCCGGATGCAAACGCATGTTGGGTATCGAAACAGATGCCGGTCCTCTTTTTCTCCTCTGTTCGTTCGATCAGTTGCGCCAGGTGTTCGAAGCGATGCCCTACGTTTGTTCCCTGTCCTGCCGCGTTCTCATAGCAGACGAGGACCTTAAACCCCTTTGTCTTTTGGTGGGCCCGATTGACTGACTCGGCAATTCTCTTGATCGCCTCCTCTTCGCCCGACCCGACATGAGAACCAGGGTGAAAAACAAGCGCCAAAAGCCCCAGCCTCTCGGCCCGTTCCAGTTCATGAATGAACGCATCGAGCGATTTTTTGTGGAGTGTCTTGTCCGGTGAACCCAGGTTAATTAGATAAGAATCATGCGCGAAGGCGGTTTGGATCTTGTGTTGATCCATGTTTCGTTTAAACGCCTCACACTCTTTGTCAGTTAATGGTTTCGCCGCCCAGTTGTGGTTCGCCTTGGTAAAGATCTGGATAATCTCACAGCCGACAGAGGCACCACGTTCGGGGGCCAGTCCAACTCCGCCGGCGATAGACATATGAGCGCCGAGATAAGGCATTATTAAAAACCAAATGGTCCGAGGTAGGTGGTACGGGCGGGATCTTTCCAATAACTCCTTGCCAGTTTTCTTCCCGATCCCTCTTTGTCCACCTTCTCGAGCCGTGTTTTTAACTTCCTTAATCTTTTTTTATCGGCAGAGGGAAGAGCCTTTTTGCCTCTTTGGTAGAGGTCCAGGAGGGCCAACCCAAAATGTTGTTTTTTGGGGAGTTCCACTTCAATCCAGGTGATTAGCTCGTTTTCAGGCAGGGAATCACTGAGCCACAAGAGAGATCGGGCGGCATTCCAGAAGTCAAGAGTAACGTAGGCCGTCTCCTTGTTGTAGGAGACCTCCCAAATCTTCTGCACGGCGTCTCTGATTTTTTGTGAGTGGGCATCCGAAATATTGAGTTTTCCCAAGAAACGTGAGCGGAAGAGGGGATCATCAGGCCATTTGGACTGTTCAGCAACGACCGCCATGACAATCCCATATTCAAACGATTCCCCTTCAAAAGGGTAGGTCGTCAGGATCGCCCTGATCTGCTCTCCATCGCACCCCCCTCCGGCAAGACCTGCCACTACAAAGTAGGGGAGGGGGCCGTTTGAGGCGGGTCCACCAAAAATCTCCTGATAGGTATTCGCCTCCTGTCCATTCGGAAGAAAACAGGCGTGCTCCTGGGTCCACTTTTTCGAAAGTGCCCTTGTGAGCGAGAGAAAATCGGTATCGGCATAAAAAGGCTGAAGTGTTTCGGCGAGGTCCAGTAGCTGATTCCGGGAGTAGGGGTACTGATTATTCAGCACAAAATAGGATTGGATCTCCTCCCGATAGGCACCGACAAGCCCCCATCGAACCTCCCCCTCCCGATCCCCTGTAATCCCTTTACGACTTAATTCTTCAACGAGGGGTGGGATCGCCTTGTAGGTATCTTCCTTAAGGGAGCTGATCCAGGCCTCGGTATATTCGTCAAGCGTACGGCAGGATGGCGTGTCTTCTTTCTCGCAAGGGGGCTGTCGCAGGATCGCTTCGAGCATCACTCCTTGATTCGTCTCTCTTAAGGCACAAGTTGTTTTATTTCTTGAATTGACTCGGATACTCTTTTGATCAAAAAGGTTTTCTTGATGGGGAGGTTTTATGGGAACAATAGAGGGTAAGGCCGTTGATCGGGCGATTCAGGATTATATCAACCGCTTTGTGCGGGAGAACCGGGCCGCACAGGTTTTTGCGGAGTCTCTTGAGTTAAGCGGTGTCGGTCTCTATCCGTTGGTTGATCACATCACCGTTCGGACGTTTGATGTCGACAAGCGGGCCAAGGAGTTTTTGGCCCTTGGTTTTGAATACGATCGGGAGATCGGCGTGCTCGAATACGACAACTGGTGGGCCAAGGTTTATCGAAAGCCAGGTTATCCGGCGATTTTTGTGGATCAGGCCTACTCCGGTAAGAGGGGAGAGGGGTGTGTGATTCCGCCGTGGGTCGAGAAGTTCGGTGACAAGACGCTTCATCATATTGCGGTACGCGTGAATGACATTGAGAAGGCGATCTCCTTTTTGAAGGCAAAACAGGTTGATTGTGTGGGAGAGATTGTCGGCGCGCGGGGGAGTTATCTCCGGCAGATTTTTACCAAGTCAGAGGTTCGGGACGGCAAACCGTTTTCGGTCCTCGAACTGACCGAGCGCCATGAAGGATATCTCGGTTTCCTGCCGCCGCAGGCGGATGGGCTCATGAAGTCGTCGATTAAGATCTAGATTTCTACCACTGGCCCGCTCCGCCTGTCCTTAGGAGATGCAGAGCCCCTGTGGTCATTCTTTCTACAGTATCGGCCGCGTAAGAAGGTGGGTGTCCTAGCGTAGTTAACAACGCTTCCAGCTCATTTCTCCATCGACTGGCATCAGCGATGTCTTTCGGAGGTGAGACCAGCCTTAGAGCTATTGTAAAATCCCAGCGTCTTATCTCGTCAATTCGATCTACAGCGAATAGAAGATTAGCCCCTCGTCCGCTGCTGCCCCTAAGGTCATGAATAATTTGACGCGGTAGCGACTTTTGAGGCAGCCCTCTGATAGAAACCTCCCTCGCGAGTGTCCCTACAGAGATGATTCCTGCTCTTGCACGGTCGAGCAACGAAGCGATTCTCGCGACGTCAATGGGAGTCTTTGCCTCGCTTGCCAGGAGCTGGAATCCCTCATCCAGGTAGTTTAAGACCAACCTTTCACCCGCAGATAATGCCCTTCCAATCATATCTTCCTCCTTCTCCTTTTAAGTCTTAATGCCGCATATGCGGAACGCCAACGCAGTAGTTATCGTCCCTTTAATAAACTTGTTGCGTCATTTTTTTAAAACAGGTAAATTCTCAAGGGATTTCAATGGGTTTTCCAACAACACGTCTGCGAAGGCTTAGGGTGAGTGAGACACTCCGCCGGATGATTCGTGAGACCCGGCTTCTGCCTGATCAACTGATCCAGCCGTTCTTTGTGGTGCATGGGAGAGATGTTCGAAAACCGATCCGGTCGATGCCGGGGGTTTATCAGTTATCAGTCGACACCCTCATCAAAGAGGCAAAGGAGAGTTACAAACTCGGCATCCCTGCCATCATTCTGTTTGGAATTCCGAAGAAGAAGGACGAACAGGCGTCCGAGGCGTATGATCTGGACGGGATTGTCCAGCGCGCAGTGAGAGAGATCAAATCAAAGATTCCTGGATTGGTTGTTATTACGGACGTCTGTTTGTGTGAGTATATGAGCCATGGGCACTGTGGTGTTGTGAAATCCACCCAACCCCCATTTGTCCTTCGACAGAGCTCAGGACAAGTCAAAGGGGGAAAGAGGGGGGATTTTATAATTGATAATGATTCCTCTCTAGAACTCCTCACAAAAACCGCCCTCTCCCACGCCGAGGCGGGGGCGGATATCGTTGCCCCCTCTGACATGATGGACGGTCGCGTGAAGGCAATTCGTGAAGGACTCGATCAATCCGGTTTTCAAAATACCATCCTCTTGAGTTATGCGGTCAAACATGCCTCCGCCTTCTACGGTCCGTTTCGGGAGGCGGCCGAGTCGGCCCCTAAATTTGGAGATCGAAAGACCTATCAGATGGACCCGGCCAACGCTCGTGAGGCGATCCGCGAGGCGCGCCTTGATGCTGAAGAGGGGGCCGACATCATCATGGTGAAACCGGCTGGCCCCTCGCTGGACCTGATTGCCGCGGTTCGTTGTTCCGTGAATTTGCCCGTGGCGGCCTATCAGGTCAGTGGTGAGTATGCGATGATCAAGGCGGCGGCCGAGAAGGGGTGGTTGGATGAAAAGGCGGCGATGTTGGAGAGCCTAACTGCGATTCGTCGTGCGGGGGCGGATTTGATTGTGACTTATTTTGCCAGAGAGACGGCACGATCACTTTAAATTTTATGCTTTAGATCTTACGGAACCCCGTTGGTTCCGTGGCAGGCGGGGCAGCCGGTGTTTCCTTGTGAGATCGCCTGGTTATAAACGGCCGTGATATCGACCGTGCCACCTGTTCGGTCAACAAGATGCACATTCTCGAGGTTGTGGCATGTCGTGCAGTCGGCGCGTCCCCATCCGCCCGTGTGTTCAACCTCCGTCACGACCAACCCCTCCGGCGAGTCCAGCAGATTGCCGTAGTCTTCTCCTTCATTGAGCTCACTCCCGAGACATCCGGAGAGAAGTAGGATCAGGATAAAAAGAAGAGGGTTCATCGCTTGGAACTCCCGCGCCCGGCGTGACATTCCTGACAAAAGGTTACGGTGTGACAGGCATCACACCTCCGGGGATTTGCCCGTGCTTCAATAGAATGGAAAAGTCTGAAATTTCTGCGATGAACCTTTTCGGAAACAGTGTCACGCCGCTTGTGGCAGTTGATACAGAACGTGGCATTAGTATGGCAGGTCTTGCATTCTTCCGGATTTTGTTTGGCCGGAACCTGATGTTGGCGGGTCCAGTCAACACGATGGCTCTGAGGCTTGGGAGGTCCCTCCTTGTGGCAAAGAGAACAGTCTTTGGTTGCCTCAATAATCGGTTTGGGGCTGTTGTGACAAAGATGACATCCGGCCTTGTTGACCTTGCTTCTGTCTCCGTAGGAGTCGGGATCGGCATGGCAGGTCTCACAGGCAACAGAAAGCGACTCAAAGATCCCCGTGTGCATTTCGTGGTTGTAGAGATCAAAGGGGTGGGGAGGCTTCTTTTTTTTGGCCAGGGAGGGAGAGGCGACGAGCAGGAGCGCGGTGATCAGAAAGAGGAGTCGTTCTTTGTTAAATTTTTCCATAGTGGTAATCCAGTTTTAAAGAACCGCGAACATCGCGGTCAAAAAGGTTGTTTCGGTTGTACTCAGCGCCTCCGGAGATCTTCCAGTTTTCTGCGGGCCGGTAACCAGTCCAGAGAACGGTGGAGAAGGCCTGGTCGTTGTCGCTGGTGATCTTTGTATAGGTGGCAAAATCAGCGCTTAGTTCGGATGAGAATTTCTCGTTCCATTCCTCCATCAGTGAGCATTTTGCGCCATGAACGGTTCCTCCAAAGCTGTTCAAAAAATAGTAAGAGGGATGAATGAGCAGTCCGAGTTGATCAAAGGTGAGAGGAAAGCCGGCCTCAAGAAGGTGTCCCTTTCGCTCGGTCTCTTCTTCGATCTCGTTTATCTGATAGGAGTAGCTTCCGATGAAATCCATCCATTCTTCGACGAGTGTTGAGGTTAGTGCAAAACGTCCTGAGATCGTCTCGCCTTGCGTAAAGAGACTAAGGATACTCGGGCGGTTGGTCTCCCGGTTGGCGTTGAAATAGTTTCCTTCCACGTTAACTGACAGACGCCGGTGAGCAGTTAGTTCTAAACCGGCCGTACCCGTCTCCAGTACCTTTGAGGAGAGATTATATTCCGCCAACCCATAAATTTGTGGTTTTATTTTTGAATTCCATCGTCTGGAGAGATCTGCGCCAAGACGTAGTTCATCATTACGTCCCAGATCGGCAACTCCCCAGTCATTTTTCCGCCAGGCGGCGTGCAGTCCCCCCCTGGTTCCAAACTCTTCCTTGAGGCGTATGGAGAGGCCGGTCAGCAGGCCATCGTCTTTGTTGAAATCCCCCTCCTCAACGGTCCTTGGAATCCCGCCGTAAACGGAGAGACGAAGCGGGCCGGCTGGTAGCAATTCTGCCCGGAGGCCATCCAGCATCTCTGTTGCGAACCCTTCGCTTAAGAATTGACGACCGAAGGTGATACTGGTCGTGGTCAGCGGTTGAAACTGAAGAAGGGCCTGATAAAGGTCGGCGTCGTCTAATCCCTGGTCGAGATCACGGAAGAGACGAAAAGAGGTCTCGCCACGCCAGCGGCCTGCTTGATAGCCGGCGCCAGCATACCCATTCAGTGGGACCTCTACCTCCTCCCTTGTATTTTGACGTCCCTGTCCGAGTAGCGTTACCTCCGCATGGAACGGTTCGGCAAAAATCGGAAGCGACCAGAGGAGGAGGATAATTCCCAGACCTTTAGTGGTCACTTTAGGCATATCTGTTCTTTACTTACCTTCGTTGATGACAGGTAGTACAAAATGCGGATAAAAAACGAGGTTCGACCGGTGTCGTACCGTGGCACTGGGTGCAACGGTCGGTATCACCATCGAGGATCGCCTGGCGGGCATTTGGATGCGCAGTGCTTGCCCAGCGGCCGCTTCGTTCACAACATCCCAAATGGGAGACCGCCCCATAATGCTCATGACAACTGGCACAATCCTTGACGGGATCTCCAGCGCCGCGGAAGTTGTCTCCATGGCATGAGGCGCACGCATTCTGTCTCGCCTCGGTCCCGTCATCGAGCCACTCGTTTATAATAAAACCAAATCCATGCCGCCTCGCCGATAGCCAATCGGAAAGATGTGGATAGTTGATGTGGCAACTGGCGCAAGCAGGGGCCCGTGCATCACGGCCCCGATCGAAGTTAAGGTGACAAACGACACAAGAACTGGCGGCTCCGGCAGGACCAGTACGGTAAGCGGTTCCATGACTTCCTCCATCACTGTTGGACCAATCCGGATCGGAAAGATGTTCCGAGAATCCACTGTGACATGTTCCACCGCAAGAGACCCCCGAGGCACCTCCCTGATAATTGCTACCATGACAAACGGAACAACGATTGGGAGAATCTGGAAAGCCGGCATCCTTTTGTGCAAGGAATGATTCACCATGTCGACTCATGTGGATTATAGAAGAGTCCCAGCAGATGTTTCCATTTCCGTCACAAAAATCTTCGTCACCCTCTTCACAGGGACGACAAAGCTGTTCTACGACCTGTCTCTCTCCAACCCACTCGTCACTCCTTGAGGAATGCGGGAACTCGGTATGACAGGAGTAGCAAGAGGGGGCGGCTTCGTTGCCCGTCAATGATTCACCATGACACCTCTCACCACAGACTCGACGATTGGCGGAATTCAGGGCGGTTTGGCCATGACCCGTTGTTTCCCAATTCGGGATCAATCCGTGGGGATAAAACCCGGCGTGGCAGTCAAGACAACTTCGGGCAGCGGCGTAGCCGCTTCTATCTGCCTGATGACAGTTGAGACAATCGGCATACCCTTCTGCCAGGACCTGTGAGCCGTGGCGGTTTCTTTCGGCCCAGTTGGCGGGATGAAGATTGGCATGACAGCCGTTGCAACTGGGGCCTCGTGTGACACCTCCTGCCGGTATGAGTCCTTCTCCATGACAGTGAGATGTGGCACACCCTTCCTGTCCAAAGTCCCGGACATAAAGGGTGTGGCCTTGGGGGCCGCCGTCCCTGTTCATCCAGCCGGTCGGATGTGGGTAGGCCCTGTGGCAGGAGTAACAGGAGCTGTTTGTCCTGATTCCCCCCGCGAGTTCACGGCCATGACAGAGTGTGCATTCTGCGGTGGAATGACTGAAGGTATATTCCCCATGTTGTTCAAAGTCACGCCAGGCGGCTCCTTCACGACCTCGATGAAGGAACGGATAGGGAGGGTGACAGCTCGAACAGTTCTCCCCGTTAACAAGGCGCTCGCCGCTCTCTCCATGGCATCGTTGACATGTCTCAGTACTTCCTTGCCGTCTCTGTTGGACCCTCTCTCCATGTCCTCCCTGAAACGGAAGCCACTCGTCTCTTGCGGGATGGGGGTAGTCTTCGTGACAGGAGAAGCAGTTTCTTTGGTTCAAGAGACGGCTGAAATCCTCTCCGTGACATCTTTGGCAAAGGTCGTTTCCATATTCACGGGCAACCGCTTTGTGCCCTTCGCTCCAATTTTCCTTGTGGGGATAGACGAGGTGACAGCTGTCACAGGAGATTTTAGAGGCGCCGCCCGCGAGATCATTGCCATGACATCCGGTTGCGCATCCGGCCTTTCCATCCTTAAGGACCTTGTCACCATGTCGGTCGGGACGGGCCCAGGTATCAGAGTGGGGATATAATTCATGGCAAGAATAACAGTTCGCCGCCCTCTCACCGCCGCGGAAATCGACCCCATGACAATTTTGACAGAGCTTTTTCCCTTCACCGAGTGCGGTAGCGCCGTGCTCTCCGATCTCTTTCCAGTTGTCAGGATGGGGATAGGTGGCGTGACATTGCACGCAGGAGACCTGTGAGAGGCCCCCTTTAAAGTCGGCTCCATGACATGTTGTGGCACATTCTCTTCTCCCCTTTTCTACTACGTGGCCTCCATGGGAGCCCTTCTCTATCCAACCTTGTTGATGGGGGAAGAGGGGATGACAACCCTGACAGGCTGGTGCCCCTGTTTTTTTAGAATCTTCCGATGCATGACATGGCAGGCATGAGGCAACCCCTCGCTCCGTTGCGGAGGTTCCGTGGGAAGCGGGACTGCTCCAATTTTCTGGGTGGGGGAAAAGGGCGGGAAGGGAGGCTGCCTCTCCCGGCATGAGATTAGGAGAGGCCGGTTCCGAAGTTTTGGAGGTTGCTTTTCTCTTGGCACAACCAGGAGCAACGATAAGAAGGAGCAAAACAATCCCTGCCCAAATCAAACTCCTTTTTTTTGGGGGCATCACTTAGGAACTCCTTTTCGTTCTAATTCTGCTGCAATTCTAAATTGTTAGCGCCTAGAGTCATATGATCATCATCATATGAAAACTATTTGAAGAGCAGGGGTAAAAGGCATACACTTCCCCCTGTGGATTGGGGGTGGTCTCATGCCCGGCCTGTATGTCAAGTTTGAGATTTTACCCGACGAGTTTTTATCCCATCTTACGGAGGCCGCCTACCGTGTTGCATTAAGACAAGGACTGAAAGGCTCCTTTCTTGATTTTGAGCTCTGCCTCAGAAAAGAAATTTGTGATGTAATTCAAAGGGATATGCTCGTTTCAGATCTTTGTGGGCTTTATACAATCTGTGAAGAAGCGATGAAGTGTCAGCCTTGGTCACGTGAGGCGGAGAATATCTACCACGGAGAACGCTAGCCCTTGTCACCTGTCCCGATAGGTTCTAAGTTATCGGGATGACCCACGCGGAAGATAATACAATTGCCCTGATCGGAAACCCCAATGTGGGAAAGAGTGTTGTCTTTGGTTTTTTGACGGGCCGCTATGCAACGGTCTCCAACTATCCAGGAACGACTGTTGAGATTACTCGGGGAGAAGCAAAGTGTCATGGAAAGCCGTTTTCCCTCATCGATACCCCCGGCATCAATTCGCTCGTCCCTTCCTCCGATGAAGAGGTGGTTACGAGGGACCTGGTCCTCAATAATCGTTTGAAAGGTGTCGTTCAGGTGGCGGATATGAAGAATCTCCACCGCGCCCTTCACCTCTCTCTCCAGCTGGTTGAGATGCAGATTCCGTTCCTCCTTGATCTCAATATGGAGGATGAGGCGTCCTCCCGCGGTATTGAAGTTGATGTGGCAGATCTTGAATCTCGTTTAGGAGTTCCCGTCATCAAGACGGTAGCGATTCAAAAAAAGGGGCTTGGTCTTCTCAAGGATAAAATAGATTCCCTCTGTTCTTCCCGATTCTGTTTTTCTTATCCTGAGAAGATTGAGGAGGCGATACGGAGTATCGAGCCGCTTCTCTTGGAGGGGGCTGTCTCCAGGCGGTTTCTGGCGGTCTCCCTCCTGTCGGGGGATGAGAGCCTCGAGCGGTCTCTTCAGGGATCGGTTTCGGAAGAAAGATTACGGTCGATTCGTCAGATCTGTCTTGAGACATCACGACATTACGCGCAACCCCTCTCCTATCTGATTGAGTCCAGAAGAATGCGGAGTGCCGCCGAATTGATGAATGCAGTCTTGAGGAAACAAGCAGGAGTAAAACGGGATGCGTTGGAGGCGTTGGGGAAGATTTCGATGCATCCCCTTTGGGGCTATCCGATTTTGGCGGGGGTGCTTTTTCTCCTTTACGAATTCGTTGGGAATCTCGGGGCGCAGATCGGGGTTGATTGGCTCGAAAATGGTATTTTCGGACAATACCTGAACCCTTGGGCGATCGATATTTTCTCGAGGCTTTTTTCGTTCCTGCCGATTCTCCGGGATCTCTTTGTTGGAGAGTACGGTTTAATCACAATGGGACTCACCTATGCGCTCGCAATTGTCTTTCCAATTGTGCTTACCTTTTTTCTCTTCTTCAGTGTTCTTGAGGATTCCGGCTATCTGCCGCGACTCGCGGTCCTGATGCACCGGCTCTTTCAAAAGATCGGTCTGAACGGCAAGGCGGTTGTGCCGATGGTCTTGGGTCTTGGGTGTGACACCATGGCGACCCTTTCTGTTCGCATTCTTGAGACAAAAAAAGAGAAAATCATTCTAACACTTCTACTCGCACTCGGCGTCCCTTGTTCCGCGCAACTGGGGATTATCCTCGGGATGCTCTCGGCACTTCCTCCTTGGGCTACGTTTGTCTGGCTCTTGCTCATTGCGGGGGTGATTCTCGGGGTTGGGGCATTAGCGGCACGACTCTTGCCGGGCGAGGCGGCAGGCTTCCTCATGGAAGTGCCTCCACTTCGAAGGCCGACGCTTGCCAATATCATCACAAAAACCCTGGCACGTCTTGAGTGGTACTTAAAAGAGGTGATTCCAATTTTTCTTGCCGGGACATTCTTTCTTTTTCTTCTTGATCAGCTCCAATGGCTTCCTAAAATAAGGAACTTCGGCAACCCGCTTGTGGTGGGGCTCTTGGGGCTTCCTTCGGAGGCAACCGAGGCGTTCTTGATCGGATTCTTAAGAAGGGATTACGGGGCGACCCGCTTTTTCGACCTTTTCCAAAAGGGAGGGATTGACGCAGTCCAGGCGATCGTTGCGCTTGTTGTGATGACCCTTTTTGTCCCCTGCCTCGCGAACTTTCTCATGATTGTGAAGGAGCGGGGAACGAAAGTAGCGCTCGGAATTGTGGCCTTTATCTATCCGTTCTCTTTCGCAATCGGCGCTGCCCTGAATGCCGTCTTGAGGAGACTGGTATGACACAATGTCCCCTTTGTCAGAAAAAATTTGACGAATCGACCTGCTGTATCGGATGTGGGCTCCGAAAAGGGTGTACGCTCATCCGGTGTCCCTCGTGTCAGTATGAGTTTGTAGAGAGGTCCGCGTTGGTCGATCTTTTTCAGAGGGTTGTTCGTGCCCTTCGGCGGTGGTATGGAGGAAAAGATGAAAAAACGGCTCCCTGAAATGGACGAGTTTTTGGAGCGTATCTGGACCCAGAGGGAAAGAGGCTCTTCCAAAAAAGAATCGGTTATTGCGGCGACCCCTGTTTCCCACGCGGAGCGCTGGTTATCGGCCCTGGAGAAGGAACGGTTGATTCATGTCGAGGGGGAACGTCTTGAACTGACTTCCGCCGGCGAACAGGAGGCGGAGAAGATTATTCGAAGGCATCGGTTGACGGAACGTCTCTTCTCGGACCTTTTTGAGACGTCGGAGGAGGTCTGGGAAAAGGATGCCTGTGAACTGGAACATGAATCGGTTCTGTCAGAAGAGGCGATCAGCGCAATTTGTGCCTTTCTGGGACATCCCCCCACCTGTCCGCATGGTCGTCCGATCCCGCGGGGGAGATGCTGTTCGGAGTCAGCTCAGGAACTGACTCCCTTTGTGGTGCCGCTCCATCAGGCGTCGAACAACGGATTTTATCGGGTTGTTTTCATAACCCCCAAGGGGCACGCGCCGCTCGATCGACTGGCCTCGCTCGGGCTCCTGCCGGGGCGGATCGTTCGGATTATTCAGAAAAAGCCGGTGGTGGTCGTCCGAGTAGATGAAACAGAAGTGGCATTGGACGACGAGATTGTTCGTAACATTTTCGTTCGCAAGGCCCTTTCATAGGTGTGTTGAAAAATGACTTTTGGGGACTGTTCAAAAATGCCCAGCTGCAAGGCACCCCGAGGAGCCGCGACGCAGGCGTACTTGAGGGTACGTCGAGGAGCCGGCGACGAGGAGAACGCAGCAGATGGCATTTTTCAACAGTCCCATAGAACCTGCGATATGGCGTGGGCGACTGTTCGGGGAAGACTCACCCCGCCCAGATAATTCCCAACCAATTTTAAGGATTGGAGTGTACGAAGTTCTTGAGAAATAGCCTCCAGGATCCGGTTGTGTCCAAGATTGTATTGGGGGATGGCTGCGGTATGTCGGCGTAGTTCCAGAAGATCGATCGTTTCATGGAGTGAGAGGACCGAAGAGGTCTCATCGAGGATCTTTTGAACAAGCCGGTCTCTCTCCTCCTCAACGATTTGTCGGTTTCTCGCCCCTCCGGCGTAGACGGTAACATAGTGATGCTGTTTATCGGTAAAAAGGGAAGGGAAGGAGCTGGAGTTCCAAAGAATGCCGAGGATCTGACGCTTTTCGGCGGTGGGGATCAGAAGCCCGAAGCCAGAGAGCCGGTTTTTCTCGTTTCGCCTGATCCGGAGGTGTGCGGTGACAAGCGGGGCATACTGGACCTGCCAGAGAAGATCGGCGAGAGAAGGGGTCTGGTTTTGAAATAATCGGGCAGCCTCATAGGCGGGGACGGCGAGATACAATTTTTCCGTTTCGTAAGTCGCCTTGTTCGTCAAGACCTGAAATCCCCGTGGCAGGCGAACAATTGATTGTACCGCCTCGTTTCGATGAAAATTCTCTTCCCCCATTTTTGAGGAGGCCTCCGCAAAAATGGAACCGAGCCCTCCTCGTATCTGATAGAGTGAGGAGGGAGGACCTCCTGTTTTTTTCTTACGGATGAGATGCCGGAGCAGAGAGCCGGATTTGATTTCAGCCTCCCTCATGGTGGGAAAGGCGGCGTCCAGTGAGAGCTGTGAGGAGTCTCCGGCAAAAATTCCGGAGACAAACGGATCGGCGAACGATTGGGCCGTCTCCCGCCCGAAGTGCCTTAAGAAAAAATCGAAGACCGATTCCTCCCCCTGTTGTCGGGGAGAGGCATAAAACAGCTCTCTCAAAAAACGAAACTTTCCGTTCCAGGAGAGGGCGTCGGTTGTGAACAATTCAAACGGATTCGAGGGGAGGCGGCTTATCTGACCTCGTTTGAGGATGAACCGTTGTTTGGCCTCCGGAGCGGGGGAGAGCAACGAATCCTTCATCCCGAGTGCTTCAATCATCTCCAGGATCATCGGAGGTTCTGCCAAGAAGGAGGAGGGTCCCATCTCAAGCAATCCTCCGGAGATTCGCTTTGTCTCCACCTTGCCGCCGAGTCGTGGTGAAGATTCAAGGAGGAGAAACTCCTCTTTCTTTTTCCAAAGGCAGAGGGCGACGGTCACTCCCGCGATACCGCCTCCCACGATCAAGGAACGGATTTTCATTGAAGTCCCCACTTTTTCACCCCTTGTCTCCTTCTGGTCTGATCAGGCTCATCTAGTCGACTGATCTCCATCATGTCGATTGTTCCTGAATACAACCAGAATGAATTTACCATGTATCCCATCCTGGAGCGGGAGGTGTTGGCCCCTTCTACCTATCTTTACATTCTTAAGGCAACGGATCTGTCTCGTGCCTGTCAGCCGGGTCAATTTGTGATTGTCCGTCTTCGAAAAGGGGGAGAGAGGATCCCCCTGACGATTGCCGATTTCGATCGTGAACGAGGCACGATTACGCTTGTTGTTAAAGTGATCGGAAAGACGACGGCCGAGATGGCGACTTTTGAGAGGGGAAGTTTTCTTCTGGATTGTGTGGGGCCGCTGGGACAACCGACCGAAGTTTTGCCGCTTAATCATGTCGTTCTTGTTGGTGGTGGGCTGGGGGTTGCCCCTCTCTTTCCGATTCTTCGCGGATTTCACGAGGCGGGTTCTTACCTCACGACAATCCTTGGCTTTCGATCCAAAAAGGATGCCTTTTGGGAGGGGAAATTTACCCGTTTCAGCGACCGACTTCTCCTCATGACAGAGGACGGTTCGTCCGGAGAGAAGGGAACGACGGTCGATGGGCTTCGTGACCTTGTTGACAAAAGTCCGATCGATCGGGTCATCACCATCGGTCCGCTGGCGATGATGCAGGCGATTGCCGAGGTGACGCGACCGTGGAAAATAACCACGATCGCCTCGATCAATCCGATCATGGTTGACGGGATCGGGATGTGTGGCTCCTGCCGCGTGAGAATGGGGGAACAGGTTCTCTTTGCCTGCGTCGACGGTCCCGACATGGATGCCCACCAGGTTGATTTTGAAGAGCTTAAGATCCGTCAATGCCGCTTTCAGGTTGAAGAGAGGGAGGCGTATCGGCGCTATCAGGAAGACTGCGGATTGCGCCAGAAAGGGATGTTGTCCTCATGACCGGGGTACCGAAAAAACTGAAACCTCAAAGAATTTTGATGAGGGAGATCTTCGCCTCCATCCGTTTAAAGAGTTTTGAGGAGGTGAATGAAGGGTACACCTTTGAGATGGCGCGTGAAGAGGCGACACGGTGTCTTTTCTGTAAAAAGCCGCTCTGTATCCAGGGCTGTCCCGTTGGCATCGATATTCCGGGGTTCATTCGAAAGATTGTTGAGAACGATCTTCCAGCCGCCCATTCGGTTCTTCGGGAATCGAATCCACTCCCGGCGGTCTGCGGTCGCGTTTGTCCCCAGGAGACGCAATGTGAGGCGAAGTGTGTGGTTGGCCGAAAGGGAGACCCTGTCGCCATCGGATGGCTTGAGCGCTTTGTCGGTGATTGGGGGATTGATAACCTTCACGAACATGAAAAAAAATTGTCTCGTCAGGAGAGCGGCAAGGTCGCCATTATTGGATCGGGCCCTGCCGGGCTTGCCTGCGCCCATGATCTTGCGCGTGCGGGTCTCTCGGTCACCATTTTTGAAGCATTGCACGAGGCGGGTGGCGTTCTTGCCTACGGGATCCCCGCTTTTCGTCTTCGGAGAAGAGTTGTTTACGAGGAGATCAGTGCCTTGCAGAGACTCGGTGTTCATTTTGAATTTAATGTCCTCATCGGTCGTCTGTTTACGATTGAACAGCTCCTGAAGGAGAAAGGATTTCAAGCGGTCTTTATCGGGACGGGGGCCGGTCTTCCCAAGTTTATGGGAATTCCGGGGGAGTATTTGTGCGGTGTGATGAGTGCCAACGAATTTTTGACACGGGCCAACCTGATGCATGGCACCGATCATCGTGATACGCCTGTCGGCATGGGGAAAACGGTTGCGGTGATCGGTGCGGGGAATACGGCCCTCGATTCAGCGCGGATTGCGCTGCGCCTTGGGGCCTCCCGCGTCCAGATTGTCTATCGGCGGACGGAAAAAGAGTCGCCGGCTCGGATCGAAGAGTTGCGGCATGCGAAAGAGGAGGGGATCGATTTTCAATGGTTGACCAATCCGGTAGCGCTTGTGGGGGATGCGGTGGGACGTTTGACCGGAATGAAATGTGTCCGGATGGAGCTCGGAGCGCCGGATGAAAGTGGCCGTCGGGCACCCAGACCGGTTCCTGGTTCTGAATTTTTGATCGATCTTGATACGGTCATCTATGCCCTGGGGACCGTTGCCAATCCGATCATCGGCCGGACGACTTTAGGACTGAAGACCAATCGATGGGGATATATCGAGATTGATCCGGAAACTGCGATGACCTCGCTCCCCGGTGTCTTTGCGGGGGGAGATATTGTGACAGGAGCCGCGACCGTTATCCTGGCGCTTGGAGCCGGCCGGCGTGCCGCCCGTGGAATTTTGAGCTACATTGAGAAATTAAAAACATCTGTCTTGCCAGGGAGAGAGGAGGGGGATCGTTATGCCATCTCAGTGTCCTAAATGCCATGAAGTGCTGGACGAGGATTATGTCTGTTGTGCTGGTGTTGAGTTCCAGTGGCGATGCAAAGACTGTTGTAAACGGAGTCGGGGATTTGCCATCCCGTTTGGCCAGTGTGAGTTGTGCGGAGGGAGTCTTGAAAAAATCTGTGAGGAATCTCCCTCCGATGCAAGAATCGCTATTCTGCAGGAGGCGTTTCAGATTGAGGTGGGCAGCAGTCTCTTTTATCAGCGTCTTGCCGAGGCGGTTGATGATCCGGAATCGGCCGACTTCTTTGAGGAGATGGCCGAGATGGAGAGGGAACATGCGTCAGAACTTAGCAAAAAATACCATCTTCACCTGGGAGACAGGGTCTTTCAGGACACCGGTCGACCGCTCCCCTATCCGTTTTTTGAGGACCTTTGTTTCTTTAACGAATCGGGGGAGATCCGTCGTCTCTTTGATTGCGCGATTCGACTCGAGAAAAAGACCCTGACATTTTTTGAGAACAAGGTGCCATTGATCCCGGAGGGGCGTGAGAGAGAACTCTATCAAGAACTTGCGGCCGAAGAGAGGGAACATATTGTACTCCTGGAATCGAGGAGGGACCGAACAGGAGGGGTTCTATGACGAAACTTTTGATCACCGATGAGCGAACGGGGCGGAAGTACGAGGTGCCAGTCCATGACGGGACGGTCGACGGGAAGGTCTTCCACAGTATTCGTACGAACGGGTCAGACCCGGGGCTCCTCGTCTACGACCCCGCCTATTTTAATACGGCTGCCTGCCGGAGTTCCGTGACCTATATTGACGGGGATCGCGGGATTCTCCTCTATCGCGGCTACCCGATTGAACAGCTCGCAGAGAAGAGCCACTACCTGGAGGTTGCCTGCCTGCTCATTCATGGTGAGTTGCCGACACAAAACGCCCTTGCCCGATGGACGGAACAGGTAACGGTCCACACGATGCTCCACGAGAACTTGAAGAAATTTATGGATGGTTTTCTCTACGATGCCCACCCGATGGGTATTTTGGTCAGCACGCTGGCGGCCCTCTCCACCTTTTATAAGGATGCCAAGCAGGTGGAGGATCCCGAAGTAAGGCGTCTTCAGATGATCCGGTTGATTGGCAAGATGATCACGCTGGCGGCCTACAGTTATCGGCACAGCATGGGGCTTCCTTATGTGATGCCAGATAATGATCTCTCTTATGCGGGGAATTTTCTCAGCATGATGTTCAAGATGGCGGAACCTAAATACAAGCCGCACCCCGTACTCGAGAGGGCACTCGACATGCTGTTTGTCCTGCATGCCGATCATGAACAGAACGCCAGTACGAGTGTCATGCGGAGTGCCGGGAGTACGCGCGGGGATCCGTTTACGACAACGGCGGCCGCGGCTGCGACGCTTTATGGCCCACTTCATGGGGGGGCGAACGAGGCGGTCTTGAAGATGCTCCGTGAGATCGATTCGGTTAAAAATGTGCCGGAATTTTTGAAAAAAGTTGTTTCTGGTGAGCGGCGCCTGAGCGGTTTTGGACATCGGGTTTACAAGAACTACGATCCACGCGGAAGGATCATCAAACGGATGGCGTATGAGGTGTTTGAGGTGACCGGAAAAAATCCGTTGCTTGATATTGCCCTTGAGCTGGAACGGATCGCCCTCCAGGACGACTATTTTGTGAGCCGTAAGCTTTACCCTAATGTTGATTTCTATTCCGGGCTTATCTACCAGTCGATGAAATTTCCGGTGGAGATGTTTCCGGTCCTTTTTGCGATTGGTCGGACGGCTGGTTGGTTGGCCCAGTGGGAGGAGATGATCCAGGATTCGGAACAGAAGATTGCAAGGCCGCGCCAGATCTATACCGGTGCGCCGCTTCGCGAATATCAATTGATCGGAAAGAGGGGCTAGATGGTACTTCAAAGCGGCATTTTGGGACGTCTGGAGGAAGGGGCAACGATTGACCTTCGGGCCGATGGGAAGGCGGGGAGTGGTCTTGTGATGATCCTCCAGACCTTTGCCGATGCGGTCTCCCGTGGAGGGATCTATCAATCGCAGGAGTGGCCGTTTTTCAGCTCGGCCCGGAAGGGGGCGAACGTCAGGGTTTTTTTAAGGATCGGGAAGGGGCCTATCCATGTGACCTGCCAGATCGAGAGACCGGACATCGCTGTTTTGGTGACGGAAAGAACGGGAACCGAGATCGATTTTGCCGGTGGGATGTCGGATGGGTTCTACGTTATCAATACGGAGCGCTCTCCCCTGGAGATCGCCAAATCGTTTCAACTGCGTGGAGAGATTTTTACGGTGGCCGGGGATCGATTGGGGCAAGAGTTTCTTGGACGTCCGATTCCAAACATCTCCGTTCTGGCTGCCTTGCAGAAGGCACTACCGCTGATCTCGGTTGAGCAGCTCCTTGAGGCGTTGACGGAGACCGGTCGGAAAAGGAGACTTGCGGATCGCTATCTCTTGGCGAATCAGAGCTGTTTCCGCTCCTCTTTAAAGGAGGTTCGTCACGCAACAGTTTTGGGGGAGGAGGGCTGGACCCATCCGCTTCCCGCTTTTGCAGGGTATAGAGGATATCCGATTGGGGGACAGAGCCGGCTTCGGACGAGTCTCACGAATCAGACTGCCAATTATGCCCCGCCGGGGAGAAGGCTCGTTTTTAGTGATCCGCTCGATCGATGTAATGGTTGTAGTCTCTGTATTTTTAATTGCCCGGAGGGGATCATCGAATTTGAGCCGCATGAAAAGCTCGGAGTTCGTGTGACGGGTGCCAAGTCGAACCAGTTTTGCAAATTGTGCCGGGAATGTATTGAGGTCTGCCCGGTTGAGCTGTTTTCTGAGATGAGGGAAGGGGCCTGAAAGATGCGGTTCAATCAGAAAGAGACAGAATTATTGCATGGCAAGTCATTTGCCGAGGTTGTTGATCTTGATTTGCTACGACGCTTACACCCTCCTCTCTATGAGAAGGCGACACAGGTGCAGAAGGACGGGAACGAGGCGGCCGCGATCGCCTCACTCCAGTTTTGGCGATCACCGATCTACGCCGGTTTTCCGATCACCCCCTCCACCAAGTGGCTTGAAACGATTGCTGCCAAGATTCACAGTGGAAAATTTGTGATCGATCTGAATGGACGGAGGGTCAGCACCAAAAAGATCAAGCAGTTGGAGGCGGAGCATGCGGTTGCTGATTATATGGTGGGAGCGGCGGCTGCCTGCAGGGACCTCCTCTTTATTACTGCTACCTCGTCGGTCGGACTCGACCATATGACCGAGACGACAAAATCGATCGGTTCGAGCGGTCTCGGGAATGTCATGCTCATCAATGTTTGTCGGGCGACCGCCAACTATCCGCTTTGCATTGAAGGAGATCCTTCCGATACTTTTGGACACCGGGATGACGGTTGGATCCAGGTCGTTTGTCGGGGGAAACAACAGATTTACGATACCCTCCTTCAACTCCCCTGTGTCGGGATGAATCCGGATGTCCTGATCCCGACGATGCCGGCCTATTACGGGATTAAAGACAGTCATCGGAGCGAGGTCTTTCAGGTGGAACCGGATCGCAAGATCCATGAGTTTCAGGACTTTCTGATTCCGAACCGATCCCCTCTCCCCGGCTTGATTGACGGAGATACCTCCATGGGAAACTGCGTGACCAGCGAGCATTTTCAGGGATTCAAGTGGGGGCAGAAAAAACGGATTGAACGGGTCCTCGGGGTTCTTGAGACGGTGGCCAGAGGTTTTGAGGGTTGTTTTGGCCGTCCCGGGATTTCCCCCTTTGAGGAGTATTTTATAGAAGATCATCCCTCCCGAATTTTGGTCACGATGGGACCCGATTCCGGAACGGCGTACGAGGTTGTAAGACAAAAGAGAAAAAAGGGAGAGAGGATCGGACTGCTTGTTGTCCGCCTCCTCACTCCGTTTCCTTCGGCTCATCTGCGGGAGATTCTCAAATCGGCGGAGGTTATTGGCGTTGTGAACAACGCCTTTCAGACGGAACGTGGTCACCTGACCGCTTTGGTCAGCGATGCGTTGTCGGGGTTGCCCATCAAGGTCACCGGGCTTTTTGCCGGATTGGGTGGTGCCGATATCTCCGTCGGTTCCTGGGAGAAGATCGTCTCATTGCTCTCGGGGGATGAGGAATCGGACGGACGTTTTGTCCATCAGGGGGTCGTTGTATGAGTATGACGAAGACCAGGCCTGTGATTCCCTACAAGGAGCTTGCCAAAAAACAGAGTTGCTTCAGGCCGGGCTCGACCCTTTGTGTCGGTTGTATGGAGTCGATCGCCTTTCAGGATATTGGCCGTGCGACTGATAACGGGGTTAAAACAATTTATTCGATGGGGACCTTCTGTGGCGAGGTCTCGACCCTTTTCTGGCCCCATGTTATTGCCTGGGGTCGTGGGGATCAGGAGCCGGAGCGATTTGAGGACTCCTTCTCCATTATTCACAATGTCTTTGAGTCGGCGCCGACCGTGGCGGAGGGGATACGCGATACAGCCGACCTCCTGTTCGATCTGGGGGCGTTGAAAAAGCCGATTCAGGTCATTGCCAATTCCGGTGACGGGGGGGCGCTTGTGATCGGGCTCCGATCGCTTCTCCACACGATTGCGCGCCGTACCCGGATTACGATTGTTGTGCTGATCAACGAGTTTTTTGCGAACACCGGGTTTCAGTATGCGGTGACAGCAACGCCTCACTCAGAGACCTCGACAACACCGGCGGGTGACTGGATCCATGGAAACAGTGCAGAACCGATCAATCACATCGGTCTTGCACTTATGGCGGGGGCTGGTTTTGTTGCCCAGGTCTCTCCCGCGTTTCCTAAGGATTTTACCGAGGCGTGCGAAAAGGCGTTGGCCTGTTCGGAGACGGCGGTCCTTTTTATTCCGTCTCCTTGTATTGCCGGGTGGAAGTTTGAAGAGGGGCGAACCATTGAACTGGCAAAACTTGCTGCCGAGTCGGGAATATTCCCCCTCTTTATAAAGGAGAAGGGGAAGGAGGGGAGGGTGCGCCCGGCCTCGTCGAATCCCCAGAACAGAACAGCACTCCTCCGTTTTTTAGCAGCCCAGCAACGGTTCAATCATCTCGTCCGAGAGGAGAAGGAGGGGAGTCTCGTGATCCTCCCCGGTCGTGAACAGGAGGTTCGCGAGATAGAGAACTGGACAGACCGAAATATCAAAAGCTTAAGCCGTCTGGCGGAGTGGAATTTTTAAACTGACGAGAATTATATTGTCACCTGATCTCAATCATATGTAAACGATTGTTGACAGGAGTAAAAGGCGAAGCAAGAAAAATTTAAAAAAAAGGAGAGTCTATGAACAAAATAAAAAGGATGGGAAGCGTCGCGGCCTGGGGGATCCTGTTTTTTGGGTTACTCCATGTTAATGCAGCCTTTGAGTTTCAGAGCGCCGAGGCGCTCGCTCAATGGGCGAGGAAGTATAACGTAAATTGCCAGACCTGTCATACCGCCTTTCCGCGGTTGAATTACTTTGGTGAAAAGTTCAAGAGAAACGGTTATCAGATGCCAGGTTCCCGTGATGGGGATGAGACGAAACAGAACGTTGGGAATCTCTGGTATGACAAGCTCGGTCATTTCCTTGGGATTAGAACGAATGTCAATGCTATCCGTTATGAGGCGAATGCCCTCACCAACAATACCCGTCCCCGTCTGAGTGTTGGAAACCCCAACTGGATCCAGTTTTTTACGGGGGGCAGCATCTTTAAGGATGCCTCGGTTTTTGTGGAAACCGAAATCTTGCCGACAGAGGCTGAGATCAACTGGTTTAGTCTCGGTTATCACAACCTGTTTGATTCCTCCCTTCTGAATGTCAGGGTTGGGAGAATCTCTCCGATGGAGAATCTGGGGCAATCCGGTCGACTCCGAATGATTCCGAATATCCGGATTGAGACTATTTCCGGGATCGCCAGCTCAGGTGGTGCTGCGGCTCCGGAGGATTCTGTTCCGCTCGCGAGTGCTCAGTCCTCCCTGGAGACTTATGGCTATCAAGGTCCATTCCTCTATTCGCTCGGCGTGACGAATGGTGCCCAGTTGACTGACGTTAACAAGTTCAAGAACTTCTTTGGGACCCTTCGTTGGGAGAAGGAGGATGGAGCATTGGCAGGAAGTAATATTGGCACTTGGGGTTATCTTGGTTGGGACACAACCGCTGCCAACACTCAGAGCAACAGATTTTGGCGGACCGCCGGTTCGGCCAATCTTCGTTATGAGAAATGGGATGTCATTGGGCTCTTTATCTATGGGAAGGATGATAATTGGAATCTTTCGACCGGTTTGGATCAGACCTCCAAAGGGGCTTCAGGCCAGGTCGGTTATCTTTTGACCGAACGATGGTTCCCTGCCCTCCAGTATGACTGGGTCGATGGGACCGATGGCTCCGATAATTTCAATCGGGTCAGTCCTGCGATTACCTTTATGCCTCGAGAGAACATGAGGTTTGATCTGATCGGCCGGTTTGATCTTCGTGATACGGCCGGTGGTCGTCGTCATGAAGGGCAGATCAATATTCGGAGTATGTTTTAGCTAGAGTCGGTGAGCATACTCCTCTCCTAGGTCCCACCATCGTGATTACGATGGTGGGGCTTTTTTGTTTGTTCAAATTTCCTCCGCAAACCTTTTGAGCGTCCTGGTGATATCTCGCGGTTGAAGCAAGACCTCGATTAAGGAAAATTGGTCTGAGCGATACGCCTTCTGAACGGCTTCTTTAAATTCAGAAGCCGTTTTGACCCGAAAACCGTTTCCACCCCAGAGCCTGGCCATTTCGGCATAAGGCCAATTGACCAATTTATTATATTTTGCCTCGGGGAGGAAGGTCTCCAGCATCACCCAGCTTTGATTGTTGAGAACGATGATGATCGGGTTGATCCCGTAACGTCGGCAGTGAGAAATTTCAGGCCCGGTCATCTGAAAGGCGCCGTCTCCAACCAGGACGATCGGTCTCTCGCCTGTCCCGAGTTGAACCCCCAGGGCGGAAGGGACGGCGAATCCCATGGTGGCGTAGTAGGTAGAGGCCATGACGCGTTCCGACTCGATTTCATAAGAGGCGAGCAGGGCGTCCCCCGTATCGGCGATGACAATCATCTGCTTTTCCGTCTTCAGGAAGTTGTTGAGGAGATCGACAACGTCCTGGATCTTGATTGGCGCACCGGGAGGGGGGGCGGTCGGCAGGGGAGATTTGTGATGAGGCAAAACGGTCCCCTTCTTTATTTTGCCCCGGTATTTTTCAAGGACCTGATCCAGGAGGTGACTCAAGGGAACCCGTTCATATTTGTGATGCCCGATCAGCAGTTCACCTCCGATACATTGAATAACCTTTTTAGGGCTGATCCCTCGCAGGCGGGCCGCCATGTTGGTGTCGGAAAAGAGGACACCGAGCATCAGGAGACAGTCGGAGCGCTCCACCGCCTCGCGAACCACCGGTTCACTGGCAAAGCCGAGATAAGTCCCAAGGTATTGGGGATGCTTCGGGGGGAAGGTCCCTCGCGCCAGGAACGAGGAGACAACGGGGCAGCCAATTTTTTCTGCAAGGGCAACTGTTTTTTCGGTCAACCCCCGTCGCTGGACCTCGATCCCTACCATGAGGCAGGGCTGTTCTGAATCCTGCAGGCGCGAGACGATCTCGAGAGAGGCCTCTTCAATGCCGGCCTCATCAACCGATGGAAGGCTCTTCTTCGGTCTCTTGGGATGGAGAATTGGTGCGTTGCAGAGGTCGCGTGGGACCTCCAAATAAACAGGGCGCATGAAGTCAGTTGCTGCCTGAAGCGCCTCCTGAATCCTGGTGGCGGCGGTTTTGGGGTCGTCCAGAATTGCTGAATAGCAGGTGAGTTCCTCATAGATATTGAGTTGACCCGTGAGTGCCTTCACCTGGTGGTGCAGGAGGATCCCCTCTTTTACTTTTTCTTGACGGTAAGGCCCGCCGCTGATGACGACCAAAGGGACCATTTCGGCATAAGCGCAGGCGACCTGATTGACCATGCTGAACGCCCCGACCCCATAAGTGACACAGGCAACCCCCAGGCATCGGCCGGCCCTGGCATGGGCCTGCGCGGCGAAGCCGATTCCGGCCTCCGTAGAGAGGGTAATCAGCTTAAGGTCGGAACGCTTCTCGATTTCATGACAGAAGGTGAGGACATAATCGCCAGGCAATGCGAAGATCGTCGAGACACCGTGGTCCACGAGGGAATCGAGAAGATAGGTGGCGAGTGTTAGAGGAGGGCTCATTTTTCCGTGCAAAAAACTCCCCAAGTGATAAGGGGGGACGGCCAGGAGATCAACATGAATTTTAGAACAGAAAACCCCGCCGTCTTGCTGCGGGGAGCTTCATCCCGGAGGTGAGTGTAAAAATTATGGGCTGATACTGCTCTCGTCCAGGACTTCCGGAGAAGGTTGTGGGGCTTGGGTTGGTGTCGGTTGAGGGGGCGTCGGAGGAGTCACTTCTTTTTCAAGAATTGTAAATGTCACTCGCCGGTTCTTTGCGCGACCGATCTCCGTATCATTTGTATCGATCGGTTCAGAGGAGCCGAAGCCCATCGCTCGGAGCCGCTCCGGTGCGACTCCTTTATTAATGAGGTACTGTCGGACCGCCTCCGCCCTCTTCTGTGAGAGGGTCAGATTATAGACCTCATTCCCCTTGCTGTCGGTATGCCCTTCGATCTGGATCTTCTTGATCTGGGGATAATCTTTGAGGGTTTGTGCGACGGCATCCAGAATTTCATAAGAGACCTCCTGGATCTCACCCCTGTTCTTTTCAAAATGAACCCTCTTTTTAATCCCTATCTCCGTTGCTGTGATCGTCACAATTGATTCGTCTGCTGCTTGGGGCGGCGGCTCCGGAATTGGCTCGGCAACCGCCGGGGGAGGTGGTGGGGGGGCGGGGCGCAATTTTTTCTCGCTTGGAGCCGTGTAGGAGAGTGCCCCGAGGGCTCGATAGCTTGGGGCTCCATAGCCATTGTTGAGTCCGGCCATCACTCCGAGAGAAAGATCAAGTCCTTCAACCCAGGGGAGGTGAAAGCGGAGGGCACCGCCTGCCTCGAAAGGGGTCTCCGTTGATCGTTGAAAAGGGTCCGAGGCGAGCAGCGAGGAGGAGATCTCTCCAATAACATCGACCTCAGGAATCGCCTTGATGGCAACACCAAAGCCAAGAAGGATTTCATCATCCCGCCGCGTTGTCGTCCCCGGGAAGGCGAACGCCTTTCGTATCCGATAGCCGGCGTTAAGTGCGAGCTGGACCTTTTCTGCGATCGTCGTGTCAACGACAAACCTTGCCCCTCCCGAGAAGCTGTTGTCACCGATAAAATGATTTCCATCTCCCGTTGGAAGAAAAAAGAATGGGGAGAACGCGATCCCTAATGGAAACTGTTCTGCATCGAGGAGTCTCAGTTTTGTCTCCAGACGAACATCGCCAAGTCCCAGACCTTTATCACGCGTGATGTTGGTGTTGTCGGCGGAGAGTCGATTAAGGCTGACAGCGTCGGCCCGTAACGCAATCGGCAGGTCGAGTCCTGTCTCAAGCCAGGGAAAGAGACCGATCGCCCCATAGAGGTGACTCATGAGGAGTTCATCCACCATCGTTTGCGTTACCGTTCCAACGCGTCGTGTGAGGATCTTTGGCGAAAAGTCGAAGGAGAGGCCGAGATGATACTGCCAGGGATTTAGGAGAGATGAACCTGAAGTAGTCAGGTAGGGGCTGTTATCGGTTGCGGGATGGAAATTTTGAACCGATCCGCTTGTAATTCCCCAAGCGGGGCTAACCCAAAGTCCCATTAAAAAGAGGACGACGATTTTTTTCATAAGGTCAGATCGTTGCATTCTTTCGTGTTTGACCGCGTTGTCAACTTTTTTTAAGACAGCGATCCCCCCCTCACCTCTAAAGAAGTTATTTGAGACAACTCCCCTCTCCCGCTGTGGGGAGAGGGTTATTTAGCGAGGATGAGGAGAAAGGTTCAGATACGAGGTGTGCAGCGATCCCCCCAATAAAAGGAAGGCTCCCCTGTGGCTACCTTCCGGTCTCCTCCAGGGGAGCTGCTTGGGGCATCCTGCCATTGGGTATCCGCATATCGCGGAATGGCAGGGCTAGGGCCTCTTTAATTTACCTTACCAGTCTGAGCATCGTACCGGTCAGGTTAGGTCCTCCGGTACCGATAATCCCCAGACTGGAAGGTGGATCCGAAACAATCAAAATTTGTGAGGAGGTCGCATTTAAATTGACGGCGATCGGGAACGAATCAACCTCGGCCATGGCCGGTCCTTTTAAAATGGTTCCTCGACCATCCTCGGCGTCGCACCGCAGGCAAATTCCACTCCTATTTCCGGTGACGGAGTGTTTGAACGGTGTTTGGTAATTGTACTTTGAATCACTGGTTAGCCCAAGCTCGCTTAATGCGAGCGTCAGAGACCATCGATTCAGGAGATCGGCAAACTCGCCATCCCCGAAGGAGGCCACGATATTCTCGGCGCCACTGGAATTTCCCTCCAGGAGATTCCGGAGAAAGGCCTCTCCCTTTGGTTGCTGTTCATAGAGGTATCGAAGGAAGAGATAGCCCGCTCCCCGTTCCGCGAGTGATGGGGAGGTGGTCGGAACAAGAGAGGTTGTGTTCGGTTTATCCAGAAAGAGTTTGACGCGGGAGTAGTTTTCAAGGCCATAGCCGCACAGGTCTTCCGCGAGGTGTGAGATCGCTTCATTGAGCCAAGGCTCCTCTGTTTTACCTTCTCCCAAGAGGGCATGACGATTGAAACTGATCATGTGCTGGTATTCATGGCAGAGGACCCCCGGCAGAATATTTTGCGTGGCGAACTCTGCGGTGATCGGGACCCCGAATTCTCCCTTGGGATCGGGCACGAGCGTATAAAAGATCTCCTGTTCGTTGGAACAGGGATTGGAGGCGCTTTTTGAGTAAAGGTCACCCGGGAAGAAAAAGCCTGTGACAATACCACCTGAAGAGGCCATTCCGTTGGTGACCCCACTCATGAGGACGCTTATGTAGCCGTCGTTGTTTAAGTCGGATTCATTGCCGAAAAGGTCCCTCTCAAGGGGGATTGAATTCTGATCAAAATTTAGAGCCAGTTCTTCTATTTCGTCATCCTTGATGTTGTCAGAGGCCTCCTTGTCCACATAGACGAGGAGATTAGAGGTGATGGCACGCAATTCCCCCGTGACTATTTTGCATCTTGCAATGGAACTCATCGAGGAGAGGACATTGAACGATTTCTTGTCGCCGATAGACGGGCCTTTTGACAGGCCGGAAAGGAGCGAAGATTGCTGAATAATTCTTTCGTCGGAATCCGGGAGTGAGACCGCTATCTCTCCCAAAAATTGGTGAAACTCGGCCTCTTCGGGATCCTCGCTTGAAAAATAAGAAGAGCTCAAGGCCAAATGGTCGCTTGCGATGAGAGAAGAGGGGAGCGAGAGATCGGCCAGCTGGACGGTGTAGTTACCTGAGGTTGTATTCGAGGCCGAGACGACGAGGAGATAACTGTCGTCCGAGCCCCCTTCCTCCAGGCTTATCATTCCACGACCTGATGAAAAATTGATTTCGGTAATCTCCTCAAGTGACATCTCGCCCAGCTCGTTGGAGGCTGTTGTATCTGTCTGTGAAGTCGATGCGTACCCGCCAGCGGATCTCCTCTCATTATCGCTGCACCCCGCGACCACCACTACCAACAGGAGGAACCCCCCTATACTGCACGCTCTCTGCATCTTCCCCTCGTTTCTTTGGGAAAGCCAACCCCGCCCTGTTGGTTATTAGGTGCAATAGACGTACCATTTTGATAATATAGTTAATAAAATTAAAAATATGTATTAGTATCAATATATTATATAATTATTAACAAACAAAATTTAACTAAAAAAATAATTAAAATGGGTTAATTTAAACCCTTTTATCTCGATTCAGATATTATTTTATTTAAAAACAAACGGTTAGATGTGTTGGCTTTTGCTATGAAACGTGTAGTGACGAACCCTCTGGAGAGGCTATTGTCTCATTGAATAGGACGATTCCTCCACGTCCAGACCTCTTTGCCGTATAAAGTGCTGTATCGGCCTCCTCGAGGAGCTTGGTCGAGCTTTGCGTTGGGATTCTCGAATCGAGGGAGGAGATTCCGATACTTGCCCCTACAGGAAAAATTTTGTTTTGATGAAGGAGTGGATTCCTCTGAATTTCATTGAGGATTCTCCTGGCAATCCTAAAGGCCATTTTTGATTTGGTTTCAGGCAGTAGAATTGCAAATTCGTCACCCCCATAGCGGGCGACGGTATCCAGGGAGCGGACCGATTTTAGAAGTAGATCACCAACCCTGACAAGCACCTGATCACCAACAGGGTGGCCACAGGTATCATTAATCGGCTTGAAACCGTCGAGGTCGATCATGAGCAGAGATAATGGTCTTTGAAAACGGGCGGCCCTTAACGATTCCCTCTCCAGAATCTGTAAAAAATAGCCATGATTGAATAGCCCTGTTAGACTGTCTCGAGACGCTTGGTCCCTCAGATGAAGTTGCCATTTACGGTGGGCGGCGACCTCCTGGTCCTTCAGAAGAACTTCCGAGATCAGATCGAGTAGCGAGATCGACTCAAGCTCCTCTTTGAGAAGATAATCACGGGCCCCTAGCTTAAATGCCTCACGTGCCGTTCGAATTTCCTCGTGGCCGGTAACGAGTACAACAGGTGTATGAATTCCCCCTCGTTGCAGCTCTTTTAACAGATGGAGGGCGTTGATCGCCGGCGGATGGTGATCGGAGAAGATCAGGTCGTAAAAATTTGTCTTGGCTGCCTGGAGTCCACCCTCGGTTTCATGAAAAAGCTCCGCCTTGATCGGGGCATCTGTATGGTACAGTTTCTCGCGGACAATAGAGAATCGGGATGGATCGCTATCGATCAAGAGGATTTGCAGTCTGTTTTTTTCCACGCGCCCTACCCCGCTTTGAAGTATAGCGGGCGATGATTATTTTGACAACTATAATTGTTACTATTAAAAAAATAATGATAAGCAATAAAAAAATATCAAATTGATTGTTTTGTTGAGTCTTTTTTTACTCTGCCAACGGCTGCTTGACCTCCTCGGCGTGTATCACTAGATTCTATTCACTATGTCCAAAATGTCTTTTAGAGGGAAAGAGGGTGGTGAGGCTTCACCCGTGAAGGAAGGTCCTGTTGATCCAACCAACCGGTCGGGGGCAACGGAGGGAAAAACTCAGGAGCTTGAACAAAAAGTGAAGGATCTCGATCAGGCGCTCCTTGAGATGAAGAACAGTTATCTTCGTGCAATGGCCGACTTGGACAATTACAAGAAAAGGGTCATTAAAGAGCGGGCGGAAATTATTCTCTCTACCAGCGAACGTCTTCTAAGGGAGCTACTGGAGGTGAAAGATCATTTAGAGATGGCGGTACAACATTCCCACGGAGCGACGGATGTAAAACCTCTTCATGAAGGGATCCTCTTGACCTTAAAGCAGATGGATCAGTTTTTGGAAAAGGTCGGTGTCACTCCGATCAAATCACTCGGAGAACCGTTCAGCCCCGCTTTTCATGAGGCATTGATGGAGGAGGAGAGCGTGGAGTTTCAACCCCGATCGGTCATTAAGGAATTTCAAAAAGGATATTTGTTTCAAGGCAAATTGCTGCGGGCGGCACGGGTCGTGATTGCCAAGGACAAAAAATTGTGAAGAGAAATTTCTGGATCCTTTTTGTTTTTTTCTTGTTTGCCTGTGGGCCCATGAGGGAACCGCGTGTTGCCGTGCCCCTTCCCCGTACCCCCGAGATGGAAACCGCCTTTCAGGGTGCTGAGGAACTCTTTCTTTCCAGAAAATATCCTGAGGCCGTCTCTGCCTATGAGAATTATCTCGCCCGATTTCCCTACAATTATTTTACGGCGAAGACCCACTACCGTTTGGGAGAAATCTATTTTTCCCGCGAGCAATGGAAGGAGGCGATTCCTCATTATCAGGAGTCACTTCGAAAAAAGATTTCATCGGAGTGGGGAGGAGAGGCGCTCTATGAAATGGCCGCCTGTTATTATCGTCTTGGTGAGCATGAGGCGGTTTTTAAAGCGTTTGGTCGAATGCCTCCGGACATCCCCGCTTCTCTCAAAGTGCGCTCCGGTTCTCTTCGTGTGAATGCGGCAAGAAAGGCAAAGAGTGCTGAGGAGGAGGTTCGTGGATTTCTTGAATTGGTGGATGGATACAGCCTTCTGGCTCCGGCGGAATCAAGTATTGGTGAGCTGACCTGGGTTTTCAATCAGCGGGAGTCGACTGAATTTGTACGTGAGTGGGCTGGTCTGTCCGGCTCTGCAGGAGAGGTTCGCTCGCTCAGACGGCTTTATCAGGACTTCAAGGGGAAGCTGTCGGGGGGATACGTCCTGTGGAAGCTGGTCAAGACGATGCATGCCATGGGCAACTATGAAAAGGTCGCTTCGTGGGGGGAGCTTTATCTTCAGGAACATCCAAAGCACGAGTTTGTTCCATCGGCCCATGCCCTCCTCGCTGAGATTGGCAAAAGAGAGGCTGGTGTCCGGCAAAAAGTGGGGGTTGTTCTTCCCCTTTCAGGCCGACTTTCTGTTTATGGTGAGTCGGTTCTGCATGGTCTCGAATGTGCTGCAGGAATTTTTGAGCCTTGTCGAGGTGATCTCGATTTGATTCTTGAGATTCGGGACACGGAGGGAGATCCTCAGAAGGCTGCGAGGTTTGTAGAGGAGTTGGCTGGAATTCCCGAAGTCGTTTCTATCATCGGGCCACTCTCACAATCAGAGGCAGAGGTGGCTGCGCCGATTGCGGAACGACTGGAGATTCCACTTGTCGCCTTGTCGCAAAAACCGAAATTGCCAGAGGTCGGTCGTTACATCTTCAGGAATTTTCTGACCATTGCGGATCAGGTGGCGACTGTGGTTCATTATGCCTGCCAGGAATTGAATCAAAAAGAGTTTGCAATTCTTTATCCTCAGGGGGAGGGCGGGCAGGAGTATCTTAAGGAGTTTGAAAGAGACGTGGGCGATTGTGGTGGGACGGTTATTGCCAAAGAGAGCTATGCCCTGGAGGCGGCCGACTTTCTTGGCCCACTTCGAAATCTTAAACTCGCTCGGCAGGACTATAATGTTGAGAAGAAGAACCCGTTTGATGTCCTCTTCTTTCCCGGCACCTACCGTCAAATTCCGGATCTGATGTCCGGTTTAAGTTTTTTGAAGATGGATCAGATTTTGGTCCTCGGGGGAGCCGGCTGGGATCATCCCGAGCTCACAACGATCAAGGAGCCGGGACTTGAGAAGGCGGTCTTTGTGAACGGCTTTTATGCGAGATCGGAGGAGTTTCGCACCAAAGACTTCAACGCCTCCTTCAAGGCGTCCTACGATCTCGAGCCGACCTTGCTGGAGGCTTATGCCTATGATTCCCTCAGACTTCTGGGGTCCGTTTTAAGGGGACGTCCGGGGATCACGCGCCCTGATCTTCAGGAGGCGCTTACCGGTGTTAAAAATTTTGAAGGAGTGACCGGAAACATCTCTTTTAATGAGGAAGGGGATGCCCGGAGGAGACTCTTTCTCCTTCAGGCAAAAGGTGGAGAGATTCGAGAGATAAGGTAGCCCATGGTGAAGCGCCTGGGGGAGTTTGAGTTCATCAGAGCAATTTCAAAGGGAAAGCAGAAGGGGCGAGGTGTTCTCTGCGGCATCGGTGACGATGCCGCCATCGTCCGTTCTTCAAGAGAGAAAGATCTTCTCATGACCACGGATATGGTGATCGAAGGGGTTCATTTCCGGACCGACACCTCTTCCCTGATTCAGATCGGTCGCAAGGCGATGCTCGTGAATCTCTCTGATATTGCGGCGATGGGTGGAGTTCCGAGATATGCAGTGGTTGGGGCTGGAATGCCCGTTCGTCTGCCAATGAATCGGAGGGTGTTGCTCATGGAGGGGATGGAGCAGGTGGCCCGTGAGAACCGGTTTTCCATTGTGGGGGGTGATACTAACCGATCGGATAAAATTCTTTTGAGTGTCACCCTGATCGGGGAGGTCGAAACGGGAAGGGGGCTGAAGAGGGATGGAGCGAGAAGCGGCGACCTGATTTATGTGACGGGAAAGTTGGGAGAGGCTGCAGAGGCGCTGAAGAAAAAAACTCACCATGAGCCGCCCAATCGGGTTCAAGTCGGTCGATGGCTCGTTTTCCGGAAGATGGCACGGAGTTGCATCGATATCAGCGACGGTTTTTTGGGGGATTTAAATCACATTCTTGAGGAGAGTCGGGTTGGGGCCGAGATTTGGACAGGTCGGTTGCCAGGAAAAGCATCGCTTTTACTCAAATTAACGGGAGGTGAGGATTATGAGCTCCTTTTTACCGCCTCGCCCCACCGGAAAATTCCCTCAAAAATTCATGGCATTCCGGTGACGGTCGTTGGTACAATAACTTCCCAGATGGGGGGAATCAGCCTTTGCGACGAAAAGGGGAGGAGGCTTCCGTTGCCTCGCCGGCTCGGCTTCTCCCATTTTTAAATGGTAACCTCTGAAAAAGGCCCATCTGCGGCGTTGGCCGCCTCGGACGCTCCTCGACGTACAACCGTAAGTACGCCTGCGTCGCGCCTCGCCGGCCTGCCTTGCATCGGGGCCTTTTTGAGAGCTTACAAATGATTTATCCTTTGCTGATTATCTTTTTTCTGCTGTTGATGTCGGCCTCCTTTTCCAGTTTTGAGACGGCTGTTTTCTCCCTTTCCCCCCTGGAGAAGCATCGATTGAAACAGGCGGGTGGTCTGTCGGCGCTTGTTCTTAAGGTTTTGGAAAAACCTCGAGAACTTCTGACGACCGTTTTACTGGGAAATGAGCTCGTCAATGTCGCGATTTCGATCCTTGCCGGTAGCCTGGCTTATCAGTTTTTGAAGGGGCATGACGTTCGGTTTGTTTATGTTTTATCATTGGCCGTTGCCACTTTTCTGATCCTCGTTTTTGGGGAGATCATCCCCAAAAACATTGCGATTCGAAACCGTCAGACGGTTTCCCATTTTCTGATTTTTCCGTTCAATGTCTTTTCATGGCTGATGACCCCGTTGCGCCGCCTTCTCACGGTGATCACCGACCGTCTTGTAGCACTTTTTGGTATTCTCCCTCAGCGGCGAATGATCGTTGAAGAGGAGTTCAAGACACTACTCGAGATGGGGCGTGAAGAAGGGACCCTGGAGGAGTTCGAAAGGACCTTTCTCCAGAAGGTTTTTGATTTTTCATCGATTCATGTTTCGCAGATCATGACCCCGCGTCGGTCGATCGTGGCGATTCCTGACACCTTTCCGCCGGAGGAGGTTTTGGGGGTTCTTCGCGAGAACCGCTATTCCCGTATTCCGGTCTATAAGGGACGCCTCGATGAGGTCATCGGCATCCTTCATGCCAAGAGCCTTCTCGATTTGAAGGTGTCCGAACCCTCCGTCATTAACCTGTCGGAGAGGATGAAAACATTTGTAACGGTTAGGCCCCATCAGAAGCTCCCGGAGGTTTTTGAGGAGTTCAAACAGAAGCGGGTCCATATGGGGATTGTGAAGGATGAGCATGGAAGTACGGTCGGGATCATCACCATGGATGATCTTTTGGAGGGTCTCTTTCCATGATCTGGGGCGATCTGATTCAGTTGTGTTTCTGGTCTGTTTTCTGCCTGTTTTTTGAGGCGGTTTTTTCCGGCACGGAGATGGCACTCGTTGCCTGTGACAAGCTTAAATTAAGTCATCGGGCCGGGCGGGGGGATCGTCGGGCCCGTATCGCTCTGACGCTCGCGAAAAAACCGGAGTGGTTTTTTTCGACGACCCTTCTGGGGCAGAATCTTTTTATTGTTGGCAATTCCATTCTTGTCACCTTCTTCATCTTTCGCCATTTCGGGATGGAGTATGAGTGGGTCGGTCTCTTGCTCGCGCCGATCGTTCTCATTTTTGGCGAAGCGGTCCCAAAATCTGTTTTTCAGCGTGGGGCGGACCGGCTGGGGCCCTGGTTTTCACCTTTTATCCTGTTCTTTTCGTATCTTTTTTCACCGATTGTCTGGCTTCTCTCCCGTTTGACGCTTCTCTTGATGGGAGGGGTGCGTGGAACGCTGCTCGGGGGGCATCCAGTCACTCCTGAATCGCTCGAATTGTTGGTCAAGAGTTCCGAGGTGCCTTTGAACCTTCCCGTTCATTTTCACAAAACAATCCTTCGAATCCTCTCCTTCCCCAAGAGGAAGGTTTATGAGGTCATGACCCCCCTTGCGGAGGTCTTTTCACTTTGGGACAGCCTTACGATCAAGGAGGCGATTGTACAGACAAGTGAGGGGGGATATTCCCACATCCCGGTTTTTAACAAAAAGGCCCATAACATTGTCGGGATTGTCGGTACCTTTGACCTTCTGATGGCGAAGAAGCTGACCGCTTCCGTCGAGTCTCTCATGCAGCCGCCTCTCTACGTGGCGAACCTCATGGGAATCCGGGATCTTTTTTACCTGTTTCGTGAACGGCGATCCAATATGGCAGTCGTCGTCGATGAGTATGGTGGTGCTGTAGGGATTGTGACTTTTGAGGATCTGATCGAAGAGATCCTCGGAGCGATTGATGATGAGTATGATCAGGCTGAAAAGCAATGGACGGCGGTTTCTGAGGGAAATTACCTCGTCAAGGGCAGGATGACGTTGGATGAAGTGAATGAGACGTTTTCATGGGCCTTGCCCAAAGGGCATTATGAAACTTTGGCCGGGTTTCTCTTAAATCGATTTGGCCGCTTTCCGGGCGTTGGAGAGACTCTGAAATTCGGTCCTTTAGTGTTTACAGTTCAGAAGGGAACCTCCCGGTTGCTTGATGAGGTCATGGTTCAGGTGGATAAAGGGAGAAAAGTTTGAGGGAGGAAAAGGTAGTTGTCATCGAACGTCTGGCCCATGGGGGAAACGGCGTTGGCCGGATCAACAACAAGGTTGTTTTTGTCCCCGGGACCGTGCCGGGAGATCGCGTCAAAATTTGCATTACTGAGAGCCGTGGCCGGTTTGATCGTGGTGAAGTTCTGGAGATTCTGGAACCTTCTCCGGGACGCATCTCCCCCCGATGTTCCGTCTTTGGTCTCTGCGGGGGATGTCAGTGGCAACACCTCGATTATGCCACGCAGCTTCGTGAAAAAACGGCGATCCTCAAGGAGAGTTTGCAACGGATCGGCAAGATTGCGGATGTTATCCCTCTCCCGATCATCCCGTCGCCGCATCACTGGAATTATCGACAACGAATCCAGTTACACACCGACGCCGAATCCCACGTTGGTTTTTACAGATCCGAACGTCATGAGGTTGTGGAGTTTAATCGTTGCGAGATTGCCTTTCCCCGGTTGAACGAACATCTTCAGGGGCTAAAATCCAATGGCTACAAAAATTTTCCGAGACATTTTGAACTTGCAGTTGATGGGGAGGAGGTCACCCTCTTTCCATTGGAAGAGGAGGGGAGGTTCTTTTCTCAGGTTAATCCGGAGTTGAATGAACGTTTGATAGAGACGGTGCTTCACTTCGCGCTGGGTCGCTCCGAACCAGCCTTCACCAAAAAATGGACCCTTGTTGAGCTTTACTGTGGATCCGGGAACTTTACCTTCTCGTTGGCCCGAAGGGTTGGGAAGGTTTTTGCCGTGGAGCATTCGCTGGCGGCATTGCAGGAGGCGGAAAAAAGGGCGGCCCATCTTGGGTTAACAAATATTGAGTTCTTGCAAGGTTCCGCTGAGTGGGGGTTGAAGAGATTTTATCGGAGGAAATCTCCTGTCGATATTCTTCTCCTTGATCCCCCTCGCCAAGGTGCCTCCGAAATTTTGGATCTCATTATTGTTCTTAAGCCGCGGGTGATTGTCTATGTCTCGTGTGATCCCACAACACTTGCGCGCGATGTCGGTTTTTGGAGCCGTCATCGGTACCGACTGGAAGAGGTGCAACCGCTCGACATGTTCCCCCAAACGTATCATCTTGAAACAGTTGTCAAATTAGTTCGTGCGTAAGAGTAATTTCTTGACGCTCACTCCAAAACGGGTCAAATCAGCTCCTGTATGTCGAGGCTGACGCTTGATCGGGATAGAATAGAGAGTTGCCGCAAGATTTCGGAGAAAGTCGCCCGTAATCTTCAGGATGTTGTTGATCATCATACAACCATTTCTGTGGAGAGGGCTGTCCTGAGGCTCTTTGGAATTGAGGAGGCCTACAAGGGGAGGCCATTGGTTGAGGCCGTTTTGAATACCCTTGGGCCAGAGGACCTCTCCAAGGGGATTTGCTATTGGCTCGGGAGGGCGCTCGTTTCACAAAGGACGACACCGATCAGTTTTTGTCTGAGGGTTGCCGAGGGGAGGCTTCGCTTCCAGGAGTTGCCCGATGTCGACCCGGAGGAGATTCGGGTTGTTTTGGTTCCGCTGGCCGAAGGGGCGATTAGCCGGATTGAACAGGCCAAAGAGACACGTAAAAAAAGGCTCCGCTCGCTCCCTCCTTCGCCCAGGCCTCTTCGCTACGTCACGCTCTCACCCTCATCCGTTGAGGAGCAACGGGAGGAGGCAAGGTCTGCCATTCTTCAGGGGGCGGATTGCATCGACATCGGTTCTGTCCCTCATTTGGAATTATTGCCGGAGAGATACCGTCTTTTTCGGAACCTGCTTGACGAGATTTCAGATCGTGAAGGGAGGTATATTCGACTTATTGCCTCGGCGACGGATGGTCAAATAGCAGAGGTGACAACGATCGCCGCCCTGGAGAAGGTCGATTATCTTTCGGGGGACCTGTTTTGTGATGTTTTAGGAGGAAGGGGGACGGTCAAACAGAACCTCATTGAGCATCAGTTCGCGCGAAGGGTCATGGCCTGTGCCGGAATTGTCCTCAATACAGGCGTGAATTTACCGGCCGCATCCGGTGGAAATTACTCCCAGGTGATTGCCACACATTTTCTCACAGAGAGTTTATCCCTTGCTGGAGGCATGGCGTTTGATCAGATCGGTCTGGGGCATCCTTTCCGGTGGTCACCGGAATCAGAGGAGCTTCTTCTCCACGAGATGTCTGGCTCCTGCCTGATTCGTGAGCTGTTCCCAAAGGCCCCCCTTAAATATCTTCCCCCTTCACCGGATTCTCTCCCTGAGGATCTGAACCCCAGGTTTCTTCAGTGGCTCTATCACTGGGTTGCCCTGGTAACCGGTCAGGAGATTTTTCAGGTAAAAGATGTGAAAGGGGATTTAAGGCAGTTGGCGATGATGAAACCCCTCGCGGAGGGATTCATGGACGAGATGGAGTTTGCCTCTAACGGTAAACTGGTTCGTCGGGCACGAACTTTTTTAGATGATGCCTTCCACCTTCTCCAGCGGGTTGAAAGATATGGTTTTTTGAAGTCATTTGAAGAGGGGCTTTTTGGGAACACCTCTCTTTTATCGACGTCGGATGAAGGGTCGATTCATAAGGGAGATCATTATTACAATCCGCTGCTGGAGCTTTTAAACAGGCCGTCTGAAGAGGAGACCTCGCCGATTACCCACACTTATCACAGGGGCTCTGAGAGGGGTCATGGGGAAAGACGAGGACGCCGTGTGGGAGGGCCTCCAAGACGGGGGCATGGCAGAGGACGTCCCAGACGTAAGCAAAGTCGGAAATGATTTATGCCAGGAATCGGCATTGTCCTAAATCCGCATTCCAAGCGTTATCGCAAAAATCCTGAAAAATTGAAGAGGATGGGTTTTATTGTTGGAGAGAGGGGAAACTTTGCGCCAACCAATAACGATCTCGACATCCGGCGTGTTGCTGAAGAGTTCAAAAGGAAGGAGATCGATATCCTCGCGATCACGGGGGGTGATGGGACGAATCATGTCACGCTCACAACGTTTATCCAGGTTTATGGGGATCAACCTCTTCCCAAAATTACCTTCTTGAGAGGGGGAACTCTCAATACGATTGCCTTTGGATGTGGTATCTACGGCGCTCCGGAAAAAATACTGACTAACCTTCTCTATAAATATCACGAGGATGAACCGTTTGAGCAGACGGAGATTGATATCATGAATATCAACGGCAAATACGGTTTTATCTGGGGATGTGGAGTGATTGACCGGTTCATGAACGCCTACTATCGGGGCGGCATTCCGTCTCCCACGCAGGCGGCCGGGACTTTGTTCAAGTCGATCGGTTCCGCGCTGGTCAATGGTCCGTTTGCCTGCAAAATGTTTGAGAGGATGGATGCCGAGGTTCAGGTCGATGGCGAAAGGTGGCCGTTCAAAAATTATTCCGCTATTTATGCCGGCTCCCTCGAATACCTCGGCCTTGCCTTTCGTGTCTTCTACAAGGCGGTGGAGCCAAGGCGATTTCATGCGGTCGGTTTTTCGCTCCCGCCGCGGAATGTGCTTGCTTACGTTCCACGCATGTTTTTGGGGAAGCGATCAGGTTGTCCTGACCTCGTGGAGAACTCCTGTGCTGAAATGGTTATCCGGCTTTCCGAACCGGTGGGGTATACGATTGATGGTGATCTACATCCACCGACCAATCAGTTTCACTTAAAACTCGGTCCCCGTCTCAAGGTCATCGTTCGTTGAGCCTGATTTGTTGGGTGTGTTGAAAAAATGGCATTTTTCAACAGTCCCTTGTTTGGCATGCTCCTTGCAGTTGAGGGATCCGGGTATGGTCTCTCCTTCGATTAAACTTAATGGAAGGCCGTTTCGGCTTCTCAAAATGATAAGTTTTATCATTTTGATAGGCGGTCTCGTCTTGGGTGTCGCCTGCAAGGAGGGAGAGCAGGAGCCTGGCACGCCGGAACCGACCGCGAATGTTCCAGAAGAGCAGAACCCTGATTTAGATGGTTCTACGGAGGGGCTTTCGGATCTGGAGGGGCGAATGGGTGAGCTCCCCCATGATGAGAAAACCGTTCCTCCCCTCCGTGATCCGAAGGTCCTGCAAGGCTCGGGACCGGAGATCATGAGTGCCTTTCCTCCCGAGATTGATGCCGATCAGGATGGGGTCGTCGATCGCTCTCTTCCCAATCAGCCGGAACTGCCGGTTGACAATTGCCCCCAATATTATAATCCGGATCAAGAAGACGGGAATCAAAATGGCATCGGCGATGTGTGTGAGTAATTTTCCAACGAACAATAAGGAGATTTTATGAGAAAAACCACGTGGTCTATAGTAATCCTGTTCGCCTTTGTTTCTCTGACATTAGGCGTAATTTCCGGCCATGTTGAGGCCCAAACTAAGGCGAGGACATCCTCAAGGACCCAACAGGGTATTGCCAGACAACCATCCCGGGTTCTTGAGCCGCGCTGCATTATAGGACGGGACGCCGTGTTAAATGATCCAAGTTTATCTCGTGAACAAATAAAGACCTACCTCGATTACATCGACAAAGATAAAGGATTCGTTTTTGATCGAAACGGTATGCTGGATGTCTTGAGCGGTTCGGGAGGAAGTGCAGCTGCCTGTGATGATGACTGTAATTGGTGCTGCTGTGATTCAAACGGCCAGAATTGTAGATGTTGCTGACCGTCCCTTAAAATCTTGAAAGTGAGCGTGAGCGATGTTAGCACCCGATCATGTCTTTGGGTGTTGGCCTCATGTCTGGAACCTCTATCGATGGGATTGATGCGGCTGTTGTTCGGTTCTCCTCGAAAGCGGATCAAAAACCCCTTCATCTCGTGGCGTTTGAAACCTACCGGTTCCCTCAAAAAATTCGGAAGAGAGTCCTGGCCTGTTCGGACGGCAAATTTTCGGACAAGGAAGAGTTGTGCCGCCTCCATTTTGAATTAGGCGAACTTTTTGCGGGGGCTGTTAAGAAGATTTGTCACAAGGCGAAAATTCCGATCGGCCGGATCGATTTTATCGGCTCCCATGGGCAGACGGTTTGTCATCTGGGGCAGGAAGGGAGCGTTCAACTGGGAGAGCCTTCCATCATTGCGGAGAGGACCGGCATTACCACAGTTGCCGATTTTCGGTCGCGTGACATTGCCGCGGGAGGAACAGGGGCACCGCTCGCCCCCTATCTCCATTACCACCTTTTTCACTCTTCCCGGTTGAGCAGGGCTGTTCACAACCTCGGTGGGATCAGCAATCTGACCTTTTTGCCAAAGAACGCCTCTCTCAAGGAGGTGACCGGTTTTGATACAGGTCCGGGCAACATGGTGATCGATGGTCTGATGCGTGAAAAAAGTGGCGGACGTCATCACTTCGATGAGGACGGAAGAGTGGCACTCCGAGGGCGAATCTCGCTTTCTCTCTTAAAGGAACTCCTTCGGGGACCGTTTATCGGTAAGCGACCTCCAAAAACGTGTGGTCGTGAGGAGTTTGGAAGAGATTTTGTCATGACGTTTCTGTCGCGGGGCGAACGGCTTAAGCTTCGGTTTGAAGATATTGTCTCAACGGCTACTGCCTTCACAGCGGTATCGATTGCCGAGAATTATCGTCGTTTTATCTTTTCCAAGGGGAGGCTTGATGAAATTATTTTTATGGGAGGCGGCGTGCACAACGAGACACTCATGACAATGATTCGTGCGGAACTGGTTGGGACGAAGATCAGCACACTCGACGAGTATCCCTTTGGTATCCCTTCCGATGCCGCCGAGGCGGTGCTTTTTGCCCTGCTGGCCCATGAAACCCTTCAGGGCCGTCCGACGAATCTTCCGCGTGTAACCGGGGCCAGAAAATCGGTAGTGTTGGGTACGATAACGCCCGGAAATTGAAAAGACTGTCCCTCTGGCACCCGATCGCGAGGAAGGTTTAAGAAAATCGGAGAACCCGATATATTCTATAAGAAAACCAACTTGCATATAGTTCGATCATATGAAACCATAGATTCTTATGGTAGAACGTCCGTTTTGGATAGGCCTTCTTCTGGAGGCCCTCAAGAAGCGCCCGATTGTTTGGCTGGCAGGGGTCCGGCGGTCGGGGAAAACCTCTCTCTGTCGCATGCTCTCCGGAGTTCGATACTTCGATTGTGAATTACCATCGGTGCGCCGAGAGGTTGAGAGCGAGAGTTTCTGGGAGGGGCAAAAGAAACAAACAGTCATTCTCGATGAAATCCATCGTCTCTCTCACCCCGCCGAAATTTTAAAAATTGCTGCCGATCATTATCCTTCGATCCATGTCATCGCGACTGGGTCCTCAACTCTGGCTGCTACAACCAAATTTCGCGACTCCCTGACCGGGCGAAAAACGCGTATCTGGCTGACTCCGGCAAACAGCCTCGATTCGCAAGTTTTTGGGATTGGGGACTTTAAAAAACGTCTCCTCCTCGGGGGGCTTCCTCCGTTTCTTCTCGCAGATCAGTGGGACGAATCGGCTTATCAGGAATGGCTGGATTCCTTTTGGTCCCGAGATATTCAGGAATTATTTCGATTGGGCAATCGGTCTTCTTTTCTCAAGTTTTTTGAACTCCTCATGGCGCAGAGTGGCGGTATTTTTGAGGCTCAGAAATTTGCCAGCCCTTGCGAAGTGAGTCGTCCTACGATTTCAAATTACCTTGCCGTCCTGGAAACAACCCTGACGGCCCATGTGATTCGTCCTTATTCCAAACGTCTTGCGACCGAGATAGTAACGGCCCCAAAGGTCTTCGGTTTCGATACCGGTTTCGTCTCCTTTGCCAAGGGGTGGACAACCCTTCCTAACGACCATGCAGGTCTTCTCTTCGAACATTGGGTTCTGAATGAATTTCACTCTGTCTTGCAAGAAACTTCCCTCAATTACTGGCGGGATAAGGCGGGGCATGAAATTGATTTTGTCTGGAAGAGGCGTGGCAAACCACCGGTTGCGATTGAATGCAAGTGGCATCAAGACCAGTTTGATGATTCTTCATTGAGAAGTTTTCGTCATCGCCACCCTGAAGGGGAGAATATTCTGATAACGGCGAATCAGCCGGGGAAGCGCTTGATCAAAAAAGGGCCACTCGAAATTATCCACTTAGGTCCCGAATCCGTACGCGATTGGATTCAGTCGAAGTACTAAGCGTGCCTGATGGAACCGGCGTTGGTCCCCGGTTATCCGATCGCGAGGAAGGTTTGACTTTGGAGGCCGGCTTTCCTAAAGGTATGCCTTCATGAAATTAATTCTTACCCCGCTTGAAAAGGCGTTGAAGCAGCTTGAGAAAGGCCTTTGGTACCTTACCTCCAACGAAAGTCAAAAAGATAGTGAGTTGCGTGAGCAATTCCGGGCTGCGGTGATCCATGCGTTTGAATTTAGTTTTGAATTGTCCTGGAAACTGCTGAAGCGTTATCTCGAAAACTACAGTCTTGAAAAAGTGGATGGGTTCACGACAAAGCAGCTCTTCCGCGTTGGATTTGAACAAGGTCTGATTCGCGATCCGAATGCCTGGTTTGATTATCTGGAGAAGCGGAACCCGACGACCCACACTTACGATGGTGCCGTGGCCGAACGTGTCTACGAGGGGGCGAAGGGATTCTTGCGGGATGCCCAGGATCTACTTCAAAAACTAAAATCAAAGACCGCGTGATCGACCTCCCCCCCCATCATCTTACAACAGTCCGTCGGATCCTTGCCGATACGATCCCCGGGTATGAGGTTCGGGTCTTTGGTTCGCGAGTCACCGGCACCGCAAAACCCCACTCCGACCTTGATCTCGCCGTCGTTGCCGATCACCCGCTTGACCTCAAAACATTGAGTCGCCTCCGTGAGGCGTTTGAGGAGTCGGACCTGCCGATTCGGGTTGATCTGGTAGAATGGAACTCGATCAGCGATGAATTTCGCAAGGTGATCGAGGAAAGTTACGAAATCATTTTGGAGGGGGAGAATTCATCCCCAGGACCGTAGATCTCTACATCGTGGCCACCCCGATCGTAAGTTTTGCAGGACGCCACTTGCTTTTATCTGGAACTTTTCTGTTCTGGTGTGCTAGAATGGTTCTTGTGTCTATAAAACGTATTTATCCGCCTCCGCCAGAAAACCCTGCCGTCTTGCGGCGGGGATGAATGGTCCGGGGATTCGAAGCATTGGCAGAGGAGGGTCGGGGCTACGGGGATTCCGCCAAGAAACCCCGCGGTCTTGCCGCGGGGAGCTTCATTTCAATAAGTTAAAAGTAGAATACTTGCGGAAATTTTTTTAACATGTCCGGCACCCTCTACATCGTTGCCACTCCGATCGGGAATCTCGAGGACATCACACTTCGGGCACTACGGATTTTAAAAGAGGTCGATCTCATTGCCTGCGAAGATACGCGTCACACACGAAAATTGTTGACCCACTATGAGATCACAAAACCGCTCGTGAGTTACTTTGAACACAATAAGATCACTCGGGGAGAACATTTGATACGTCAGCTTAAGGAAGGGAAGTCGATCGCCCTCGTCTCGGACGCCGGGACACCGGGAATCTCCGATCCCGGGTACAATCTTATTCACTCCGTTCTGGAGGAGGGGATCGAGGTTGTTCCGATTCCTGGCCCCTCCGCGGCGATTGCGGCGTTGTCGGCCTCCGGACTTCCAACCGATCAATTTCATTTTGTCGGCTTTTTGCCTCTTAAAGAGGGGAAGAAGAGACGTCTGCTGGAGTCGCTTAAAGGGGAGGGGGCAACTCTTGTGGTGTATGAGTCCCCTTTTCGTGTCCGGAAAACCCTGCAGATCGCCCTTGAACTGTTTGGCAACATCCCGTCTGTTGCGGCACATGAATTAACGAAAATTCACGAGGGGTTCTTTCGTGGCCCACTAGCCGATCTTCTCCCAAAGATCGGAAGGGATGTCCCTGAAAAGGGGGAATGGATCCTTCTTTTTGGTCTTCAGCGGTAGTCTCTCCAGAAATTCCAAAAATCGTTCCGGGCCGCCTCTTCATCATTCTCTTCTGAAGAGGCCGATTGACAGTCAGGGCAGAAACTGGCCTCCCCCTCCTCGCTATGGTTTCCACTACAGACCTCGGGTGGGTGGGGCATGGGAGAGGGAGGCAAGGTGTATGGTGGGGGATACGAATCATCATCGGACTCAGGCAGTTCGGGCAAATCCGGGCAAAGAGCGGGATGGGATTCTGAATCGCTCTGGTAATAGGCCGCCTCGGCGGCCTCTTGGTCCAGACTGTTTCCATTTCGGCTGACGCTTACCTCTGAAATCGTTTCGGTCTCCAAGTGGCACAGGTAACTGATCTCCAATACCCATTGATCGTATGAATTGGAAAGACGGAAGGAACAGTGAACCTCATCGTAGCCCGACATAAACCTGCCGGCGCAGCAGGCACAGGGGTCTTCTGAACCGTAGGGGCCATACGGATCTCTAAAGCAGACGACACAGGAACCGGTTCTGCTCGGATTGGGTGAAGGAGGAGGGGGTACCGGTGGCCGAGAGGAACACTCTTCACATAAGAGGAACTTCCCTGTCACCGGGTCATCATGGAATATATCGTATCCTCCCTCTTCCGTAAGGCAGCTGTAAAACTCGTGGCCGTGCTCTTCCTCAAAGGAACAGGTCATCATCGTTGCCTCACAGGAAACGACTTCCGTTGCGATATCCCGATGACAGACCTCGCCGGTTGCGGGGTCATACCAGACATCCGGATTCATGCGTGGATAGTCGACAAGAGGGTGATCAAAACAGTCCTCCTCGCAGGCACGTGTACAGGGACCGGTGGGGCATGGGAGAGAGGGATCTGTACAGACAGGGCAAATATACTCGTCTTCTCCCCCTTCGCAGATAGTATTACCGCAGGTTGGTACTGTCTCAAAACAGTCCTCCTCGCAGGCGAGTATACAGGGACCCATGGGGCATGGGAGAGAGGGATCTGCACAGACAGGGCAAATATACTCGTCCTCTCCCTCTTCGCAGAGCCCATTGCCGCAGATTGTTAACGACGGTGTCGGTAGACAATTTGGATCGCTCCGATAAAGACCTGTATCGGGATCGAGTCTAAACATGACGATTATTTGATCTCCCCCCTCCACTTTTTGGCAGGTATAGGTGTTTGTTAACACATCGAGGAGACAGGTCATGTCGGTTGTTTCGCAGTCGGTTGCCCCCGTCACTGAATCGTGGTGGCAGATCTGATTGGTTGTGGGATCGTACCACATTTCTGCATCAGGACAGGATGATAGTGAATCATTACCGGTCGGTTCTCCCTCGTCAAATCCAATAGAGACTGTCCCGCTGTTGTCGGGAATTTCATCTGTCTCTGTAGAGGTCGACTCCGGGGGGACTACGAGACAGGAGAGGTTCAAGATCAGGATCAGGGGAAGGAATAATTTCAATATCACGGCGGTTATCCCTGCAAGCGGTATGCCGCACAGAAATTTAGGGAAATCGGTTTATTTTCGATAAAAACTGACCTCATAATAAGAAAACCCGGAAAAGAGATTCCATTCAATTTGGAATGAGGAACGTTTATTCTTACAGCCCCAGATCTCGCATCTTGTTGTAGAGGGTCCGCGAGGTAATCCCCAGCAATTCAGCCGCCTTTCCATGATGCCCACCGGTCTTCTTCAAGGCATCGATAATCATCTGCCTTTCGGTCTCTTGTGCCTTTTTGCGGACGGCATCCGGCAGACTGACCTCGCCCAGTATCGGTACATGAATCTCAGGATCGATTTTTTTGGGTCCGACTTGAGCCTTCTGAACCTCCACCGGGAGGTCATTCACCTCGATCTGGTTTTTGGCAACCACCATTGCCCGTTTAATGACATTGCGGAGTTCCCTCACATTTCCAGGGTAATGGTAGGCCTGAAGTTTCTGCATTGCCGTTGGAGAAATTTCGACCACCTTATGCTGGATCGCATCCTGAAACTTCACGAGAAAGCGGTTTGAGAGCATCGGAATATCTTCTCTCCTCTCCCGAAGGGGGGGGATGGAGATCGGGAATTCATTCAAGCGGTAAAAAAGATCCATTCGGAATTTCTTCTCCTTGGCCAGCTCCTCCAGATCGGTATTCGTGGCGGCGATAATTCGGATGTCAGTCCGGATCGACTTGCGCCCTCCGATCCGTTCAAACTCCCGCGATTCCAGAAAACGGAGGAGTTTGGCCTGAACCGACGTCGGGATGTTGGAGACCTCATCGAGAAAGAGTGTCCCTCCGTTGGCCGTCTCCAGTTTTCCCTGAAGTGTGGCATCTGCGCCTGTAAAGGAGCCCTTTTCATGTCCGAACAGTTCACCTTCAATGAGCGTTTCCGGAATCGCGGCGCAGTCAATCGCAACGAAAGGCCCCTTGGAGCGCGTCGAGAGCTGGTGGATAACCCGGGCGGTTAACTCTTTTCCGGTCCCGGATTCCCCTGTCAGGAGGACGTTGACATCCGCCTTCGCAACCGAACGAACCAGGCCATGAAGGACCGCCTTTTGAACATTTTCAGATGAGAGCATGAACGCCTCGAGGTCCGACATCTCGGCCACCTCAAGCTTTAGCTCCTCAACCTCTTTTTGATAATCGGCATCGAGCATTTGGACGATCCCCCAATTTCCGGAAAACTTTTACCACCTATTGTTTAAATATGGAAGGAGTTTTCCGAATTGGTTTTTTTAAGGTGGTGTTTAAGTACTTCGACTCGTAATTACCATGACGTATCTGAAAAGCCAAAAAAATCAATCAAATTACTCGCTCAGCACTAGTCCTGAGTGAATAAATTCGTCACCTAAGATAATAGAGGGGGTCAAAAAAGCGACAGCTAAGGGGTTGATTTGCACCTGATTTTTGAACTTTCTGTTTTAAAACAAGTTTGTTATTAGCGGGTTAAGAAATTGGGTCTTTGGCACGTCGATTGCTTCATTTGGGAAGTGGGGGTGGGGTTTTATGCTTAACGGGGAAGGGATGGTATGAGAGGGTCATTTAAAAAACTTCTTAAACTGACCACGGTATTTGCTGTTGCCCTTCTTTTTGTCGGGGAGGGCGCCTGCCCGACCCCGGATGGTGGTGACACGACGGGGACGAGCACCGGTACGACAACCAGCAGTAGTGGGACCGCTGCACCTTCTCGGGGTAGCTCCAGCAGCAGTTCAACCGATTCGATTGATGATATTGATGAATCTTCCGATGATGCGTCGGAGGAAGAGCAGCCTGGTGTTGTTCCTCCAACCGCCGGGCCGGTGGAGATACCTGGTCCGTCTGCCTTCCGCTTTCCAACGAGGGTAACAATCGATATCTCCTCGTTGACGGGGGAGGCCAACCGTTCACAATCTTTGGTGGTTCAAAACCGGTCTAAGAGTGTCTGTACCGGCGGTGTCTGTAGTCTCATCACGATGGGGACTGATCTCGTCGATCTTTTACAGGAGATTGGGGACAAGGTCTTTTCGTCCGACGGGATGTTTAGCTGTATTGCGGTTGAGAGCTCCGCCACACAAACCTCTTATGACGGCAAGGTTTGTTCAGCTGACGATACCTACGGAGGTTGGGATCTTCATATTGATTTTGGAACCTTCTCTTCTTCGCGCACCGAGACCTCCCAATGCTCCGGTAGCACCGTTTCTCTGCCGATCTGTTTCCGTGTCTGGATCCGATCGGATAGTTCCTCTTCATGGCAACGATTTATGGCAGGATTTTTGAACACGGCCCCCGGTGATACAACGGGTGAAGGGGCGGGTGCCTTCTGGCTCCACCCGAGTGATTTCTTTCCCAGTGATTCATTGCCGGGCATCGACATGCAGTTTAAATGGAATCATGAGGACTTAACTGACAGGGGGACGGAGATTGCTTATGGCTACCATGTTGGACAATCGGATGGTGAGAAGGGGAGGGTCCTTGTGGCGGATGAAGAGCTCTCTTCACTCTGCTTCTCGAAACTCGTGAAGGTTCGGAAATACCGGGAGAGTTTCCTGTTTGGAGGGGCCTCTGACCTGAAGACAGTTGGATTGTGGGATGAGTGCCAGCCGTACTGGAGCGGTCAGCTCGTACACGACAACATCGGCGGACCGATCGATTGGCAGGACCGGAGTATCTGTGCCTACCGGCTGACCGGGGAGAGGATCAATTATGGTATTTGTACTAATGCGGGGATTAACTCAGCCTCCGAGAATTTTATTGATCTGCCGGAGACGGCGGAATTTACTTATCCCTCAACAACTGTTTTCCCTTTAAGTCCTCCGTAAGGAGTGCTCCTGTTCAAGCGAACGGAGATTCTGAGATCGCAGTGGATCCTCCAGATAGGCAACTCGATACTCCTCCGGCAGCAGGGAGGCGATCTCCTGATAAATCGTGCCCCCCCTTTTATCCGGAATTTGGGCGTACGCCTCCGCAGCGATCTCCATGAGGCCGTTTTGTTCACAGGTTTTTGCGAGTTCACGCAATCTGTCGTTAAGCTTTTCCTCCGGTGGGAGTCCCCCCTTTTTTTGAAGGGTCAGATTTAGAAGCTGCATTCGAAGAGAGAGCTCCTGATCGAAACGATCGGAAAGCTTTGCAGCGCTTTGGTACTCCGCCGCCGATCTCTCCGACTGCCGCACCTCAAGGTAGATCTCCGCCAGTGCATAGTGTCCCCAACCGTTCAAGAGGGGATCGGCTGTCTTTGTTGCCTGATCGACAACCTCTTCGAACTTCTCACGCGCCTTTTCATGGGATTGGATTGCCCGGTAGTAGTAGCCCCAGGCCAGTGTGATCCATGCGGTGAGTCCGGGGAAAGGGCCGGTTGAAGTCAGTGAATTAATCCTGCAGAGCATGTCATGTGCTGTTTGCGAGAGACCGAGGTTCAGATAGAGGAAGGCCCCCTTGAGATAATTTTGTATGATCTGATAAGGGGGGCTCACAAGATTCCGGTATCGGGTTGCCTCTTCAAGATATTGAATCGCCTCGTGGTACCGTCCTCGGCGTTGCGCGATCGTGATGAGGTTGTCGAGCATGATGAGGATATTATGGAGGTCACCAAGCTCCTTGGAGAGTGAAAGGGACTCCATAAAATAACGGTCGGCGTCTGTCACCTGTTGTCCCTGAAGCTCAATAAAGCCGAGCTGACTTAAGCTGACGGCGATCTGGTGCTTCTCTCCCAACTTTCGAAACAGCTCCAGTTTCTCTTTTTCAAACCGCCGTGCCTCATCAATCTGACCGGTGAGGGAGAGGGCGAGTCCCAGATTGTTGTTGATGAGGAGGCGGAATTTTTCCTTGTCGGGAGTGTTGGGGGAGGGGAGGGTTGTTTTAAAGAGGGTGATCGCCTTCTGGAACTCCCGGGTTTGAACATAAACGTTGGCGAGCGCGTTCATCAGCTCACTATGGAGGGGGTCCTTGTCATCGCTCTCCTGAAGTGCCTCAACATAAAATTCTGCTGCCTCATGAAATTTTCCGGACCGTGTCAGGACCCAGCCCATCAGCTTTCGTTCCTCCAGAGACAGTTTTTCACGGGGAGGAAAAAGGCGGAGTGCGTCGTTGGGCCGGCCTGCCAAGACAAGCAGGGGGATCAACTTTTTTTTAACCTCGAGAGTCCCCTTTTTGTCCTTGGTGAAAGACTGGAGATAATCCTTGTAGTTTTCAATCGCCCGCCGGGTCTGAAAAGTCGACTGATAGTAGGAACCGAGTTCCAGAAGATATCGCTTGGCCCACCGCTTTTCGCCCGATTCAAAGGCGTAGGCGACGAGATCTTCCAGCGACGGATCTTTCTCCTTCTGTGTGCTGTGCAGGATTCTCTTGCCCTTTTTTTGGCGGAGCAGTTTTTTTTGCCGTTGTTGCAAGAGACGCACGAGTGCCTCGTTTGGAATCTGGTAACGGGCCTCCATCTGACCGAAGGTTGACTGTCGGTTCAGCAAGCCCCGTTCCACAAGGGACGGAACAAAGATGGCTAGTTGTGTCATCGGGAGAGCCGAAGAGTCGGCCAGTTCTTCCAGCGTGATGCTTTTTCTCCAGAGGGCCGTTGTTTCAAGGATCGTCTGGGCTTCGGGAGCAAGCGTTTCGAGATTGTTTTGATAGAGATTTTCAATGGTATCAGGCAGCCTTCCTTCCCCTTTTCCCTCAAGGTAGTATCGGGCCCCTTCTGCAACGAGTAGCGGAATGCCGGAAGAGAAGGAGGAGAGCCATTCCTCAAATTCGGGCGGTACCTTTTTTCCTCCGAGGAGTTCAGTGAAGTAGAGGCCGATCTCCTCCGTTGAGAGTGGAGGGAGGGGGTGGATTTTTGCCTTTTGGAAAAGATTGGCGAATGCCCCGTGCGAGGGGAGTGTCCCTTGCCAACTGAGCATGAGACAGACGGTCCCGATCTCTCTTTGAACCTGTGCCAGCCACTCGGCGAACAACGGGTCCGAGTCCTGCAGATCATCGGCAAACAGGATCAGCGGGGCCTTCTTGTGAACGGTCTTGAGGGAGTGTTCAAAAAAATCGGCCGCTGTTTTGGAAGGAGGGAGCTCAAGCCCCTTGCGTAGTTGTGAGAAGGCATCCTTCTGGTTGAAGCGGTCAAGCCATAGACAGGGGATCTCCTTGAATTCTGCCTGATACTTGATCTCATGGAGCAGCCGGCTTTTGCCGATTCCCAATTCGCCCGTAAAAAGAAACGCCTGACCCGCCGGGTTGTTCAACGCCTCCCTCGCCTCCTCCATCTCCTTTTGACGTCCCACGAGCCGCCCCTCTTCCGGCAGGGGGGAGGCACTGCTGGCCTCTCTCTCTCCGTAACGATTTTGCGTGTGGAGGTTGATCCAGTTGATTGCGCTGAAACCTTGCGAGACCCGTTCGCTTGGCTCTTTTTTGAGCAACATCTCAAGGAGCTTCCGGAGATAAGCAGGAATTTTTGATTCCTCCTCCTCGTTCCAGGTGACTGTTTTTCTCAAGTGCCAGTTGAGTGCCTCGCCAGGGTCCTTTTCACTGAATGGAAAATGACGGGTGAGTGCCCGATAAAAAACGATTCCTAGCGAGTAAAGATCGACACGACGATCGGTATGGGGCGATTTCAAAAGAATTTCAGGGGGTGAATAAAAAAGAGTACCGGCCAGCTGTTTTAACGGCTGGGTCTCAAGATGGGCAACGCCGAAATCGAGCAGTTTTACCTTTTTCTCTTCGTTGATGAGGATGTTAGGGCATTTGATATCAAAATGAATAATCCTGTGTTTGTGGAGATAGTCGAGGATCTCCAGTGTTTGGATGGCGAGTTCCTCTATCTCCAAAACCGATTTGTTGGCAGTCCCCTTGAAAAAATCTTCTCCCCGAACAAAGTCGGAGAGGATGAGGTAACGTTTCAGTTTGTCGGAATAGACAAGGTCATGTGGCTTGCAGAGACCAGGGTGTTTGAGCTGGGTTAGCAGGAGGAATTCATTTTTAAAGGACGCAATCCGGCTCGGATTCGATGCGGCATAGAGAATCTTGAATGCATATTCCCGGCCAGCCTCATCGAGGGCCAGGTAGACCTCCCCGAACCCCCCCTGTCCGATCTTTCGGATCAGTCGATAATCCTTCCCTGCGATATGAAGTTCTGTTGTTTCTTCTCCCACCGATAGAGGAGCTTACTGTATTTTGAAGCACCAAGAGAAGGGTAATTTTAACTGTAAAATTCTTTAACCTTCTGTTCCATCTCATGAAGGTGCCGGCTGTCGACCACCTTCCCGCGTCGGAGGGCCAGACGGTTGTCACAGAATAGTTTGACGGCCTTTGCCAGGACATCCGCCTCGAGCTTTTTCCCTTTTACCGCAATCGACTCGAGCGATTCTTTGGATTTGTTGATCCGGAACGCCCCCTGCGTAATGATCGGCCCCTGATCCAGATCGGTGGTGACAAAATGGGCGGTGACACCGACAACCTCTACCCCTTTATGGAATGCTTGGGAATAGGCACGGGCTCCCGGGAACGACGGGAGGAGTGACGGATGGATGTTGATAATTTTTCCCTCATAGCGAAAACAGAATTCCGGTGAGAGGATTTGCATGTACCGGGCCAGTACAATGAGGTCGATTTCATGGCGGGAGAGTTCCTTTAGAATTTTCTGCTCCTGTTCCTGCTTTTTCGCCGAAGGAAAATAATGGAAGGGGATTTTGTATTGATCCGCGGTTGGTTTGAGTTCTCGTCGGTTGGAAAGAATCAGACGGGCCTGTCCGTGAATCTTTCCCTCTCTCATCTTCTGTAAAATGGTTGTGAGGCAGTGGGGTTCCTTTGTAACCAGAAGGGCCACATTTTTGATCCGGCGCTCCTCCAGGACCTCCAGGGTGATCTCCATCCCGATCGAGCGCCCCACTTTTTTTAACCCTTCGCGGAAGAGCGGGAGGGGTCCTCTGAGACCTGATAGATCGACCTGCATGTTCATGACCAGAAAACCTTCAAGGATCCTCTGGTCGATATCTTCGATATTCAGATTGTTCTGGAAAAGATGGGTCGTCACCGTGGCGATGATCCCCTTGCGATCCGGTCCTGCGACCCGTATCCGGGCCATTTTTTTACCCCCTGCCAGCATGGAATTCCATGGAGATTACCACATTTTGGGCTGATTCTAACCTAAAATTTCACACCCTTGACATTCCGTCAGTCGTTCTCTAAAGATCACCCCCCTATGGCAGTGAAACTAAGACTCATGCGTGTTGGTGCTCGTTCAAAGCCGTCTTATCGGATTGTGGTGATCGATTCCCACGCTGCTTGCAAGGGGGCGGCCCAGGAGGTTGTCGGCTTCTACGACCCTCGGCAGGGGATTGAAAAGGCAAAGGTTGATGGTGACAGGGTTCGTTATTGGCTTGGGTGTGGCGCCCAACCGTCTGTGGTCGTTGGACATATCCTCAAGAAGGCAGGTGTTGGGAAGGCTGCTTAATCGGAGTCGTCTCATGTCGGACATGAAAAACCTCGTTGAGGTGATGGCAAAGTCGCTGGTTGATAATCCTGACAAGGTCGAAGTGATTGAGGTGGGGGGAGAGCAGACGACCGTCTATGAACTGAAGGTGGCCAAGGAGGACTTGGGTAAGATCATCGGCAAGGAGGGGAGAAACGCCCGGTCGATGAGGACAATTCTTGGGGCCGCCTCCACAAAGATTGGCAAAAAGTCGATTCTTGAAATCATCGAATAAATTCTGATGCAGTTTGATATCCTGACCCTCTTCCCGGAGTTTTTTGAGACTCCGCTCAAGACCTCTTTGGTGGGAAAGGGGCTGGAGCGGTCGCTCTTTTCGGTACGGCTCTGCAATATCCGTGATTTTGCTTATAACAAACACCACCAGGTTGATGACCGGGCCTATGGCGGTGGGGCGGGCATGGTGATGAGTCCGGAGCCGATTGTCACGGCCCTGGAGGCGATCCCTTCCCACGGGAAGAGGCGCCGGATCTATTTTTCACCTCAGGGGGAGCCGCTTCGGCAGGAGAGACTCTCCTCCTATCTCCAGTATGACCAGCTCGTTCTTTTATGCGGGCGGTATGAAGGGGTGGATCAACGTGTGATCGATCATTTCATCGATGAAGAGATCTCGATTGGCGATTACGTCCTTTCAGGCGGAGAGGTGGCCGCCCTGGTCTTTCTGGAGGCACTCGTTCGATTGATCCCCGGCCTGCTTGGCAAAGAGGAGTCTCTCTCACAGGAGTCATTTACCTCATTCAATCCCAAGGAACCTTCCTTGCTGCTGGAGTATCCCCAGTATACACGCCCTGAGGAATTCAGGGGGCATCGCGTCCCCGAGGTCCTTTTGAGTGGGGATCATTCCAAAATAGAGCGCTGGCGTCAGGAGCGGGCGATGGAGAAGACCAAAAAAAGGCGTCCCGATCTTCTCCGATGACCACAAGGTATCGTGGTGCAGGATGTTGACAGCAGGGGTCGAACTGTTTAGGTCATCCAACCGATGGGGAAATTTTTTAGTCTCTCTCTTTTGATCTGTGTTGTTTTTTTTGCCTGTTCCAAGGGCAACTATGTTTACAAGAGCCCCAATCGTCTCGATTGGGTTCGCATTGCGAAGGCGAAAAAGCAGGAGAGAGGAGGGGGGCTTCGTCATCCGTACGACTTTGACTCAAGGCAAATGAGGGAGATTTTGAGCTCTCTCCGCTTCAACAAGAAGTTTCTGATCCAGAGGGATATTGAGGAGCAACAGCTCTTTCAGGAGAGGCATGTGGAGTACCTGCTTCCGTATCTTCTTCAAGCGTTTCGAAGGGTGGGGCCGGAAGAGGTTGTCTCTGTCTCCTTTTTTACCCAGAGCCGCAAGTATGGCCTGGCCAACGACCGCTTAACGATTTTCCGGGCCTATCTCCAGGAGGACGGGCTCCATCTCCAGTTTCAAAAGATTTACGCAAAACTCATTGGAGATCGAACGACACAAGGTTCACTTCAGGCGACGCAGGAGGCGAGGGGGATTGGCGTCACCCTGGAATTACAGCCAGGACAAAACCGGATTTCCTGGGATCCTGAGGAGATTGTTTTTGATCTTAATGTTTTTACGAAGAATGGAATCCGTAACAACGTCAAAAATACAGCCGGCCCAAAATTCTCGAATCCCAAACCGGAAAAGGTCCCTCCCAAAACACTTGATGCAAGGGATCGACTCAAAGAGCTCGAGCGTCTCAGGCAAGAAGAATTGATCACCGAAAAGGAATACGAGAAAAAGAGGAAAGAGATCCTAAAGGATTTGTAGGTCGCGGGGGAGGATGGAGAGGATCTCACAACCTTTATGGGTGACATAAACGTCATCCTCAATGCGAACCCCACCCAGTTTTTCGTAATAGAGACCCGGTTCGACGGTTACAACCTGTCCTTTTTTGAGGAGGGTACTTCTGGGACCGATCCGGGGTGGTTCGTGGATATCAAGGCCGAGCCCATGCCCTGTCGTATGGATAAAGCCCTCCGGCCTCCCGTTTTTGAAGTCCGTCTTGAAACCCTGCTCTTCCATCGTTTTGGCGACGGCGGCATGGACATCACGCGCATCAACGCCGGAACGGACAAGCGAGAATCCTTTCGCCTGCGCCTTCCGCACCGCTTCATACATTGAAATCACCTTTGAAGAAGGGGTTCCCTTGAAAACCGTTCGTGTCACGTCGCCGTGATAGCCGGACTCCAGTGACTTGGGGAAGACATCCAGCACGATTGTTTGGTACGGTTGAAGCGGTCCAAAACCGATACAGTGCGGGTCAGCCGCCTGTTTGCCACAGGCAACGATCGTCTTTTGTCCCAGGTAACCCCGTTCCATCATTTTGAGCTCCATCAAGTGGCGCAGTTTCTCGCTTGTGAGTGGTGCGCCGTTCCAGAGGAGCTTGTTCCCGCGGATCCGGGTGCCCCGGATTGTCTGAATCGCAAAACGGATCGCCTCTTCGGTCGCGCGGATGCTGTTCACAATCTTTTTTTTCTCTCCTTCGGATTTGATCTGGCGTTCGGGATAAAACGGATCAGGAATCGCATCCACCGTAAATCCTTTTTCTTCCAGAAGCCGCGCCAGCCGGATCGGAAAATAGGAGGGGACCTCGAGGGAGGTGATTTTTCTTTCGTGCAGAACGGTGGTAAGGATCTCTATTTCACTAACCTCCTTCTTCCCCTGTGACTTGAGCTTTCTTGAATAGGAGGAGGTCGAGATGACCTCATCCACCTCCGCCTCTTTTTTGGCGCGACCGTATTCAAGATCGGACATGAGCAGGCTTTTTTTGCCCCTCTGCTCAATAAAGATGACCGGGTCCGGTGCGGAGAAGCAGGTGGCCCAATAGACATCGGCACAGGTCTCGGGACAGGCGATAATGAGGCGTGCTTTTTGCGACATGAATTAAATTCCATAGCATGTCGGACCCCGCTCGGCAACTGGGGTTGTAAGACATCAATTTAGGGCATTTATCCTTCCTGTAGAAGGTCCTCTAAAAAAACAGGTGTTGATTTATCTTTTAATTTCGGATGGTTGGCAGACGATTTTTTTCAATCACCTGGTACGTATCTTGCTCAAGTATACGAGTGATGCGGATTAGAGAGGCCCTTTTTATATCCTTTTTGTCGATCGTTCTTTCGGTCCCTCTTCATTCGGCCCCGGGGGATCTCGATTTTACCTTTGGCCTAGAAGGGGTTGGATTGACAGACTTTGAGCAGGAGATCGACGGGGTTGCTGATATCGCCATTCAACCGGACGGGAAAATAATTGTGGTCGGAACGATGAAGGAGGCGAGCCACCAGTCGTTTGCGGTCGCCCGGTTTCTCTCCGATGGCTCTCTTGATACCACCTTTGGCAATGACGGTCTCGTTACGGACGACTTTGGCGGAGTAGGGGTCAATCAGGCCTCGGCAGTTGCTGTCAGCAATAATGGAAAGATTATTGTTGTCGGTCGTTCGGGACTTTATATCGGTGTCCTTCGTCTGACGCCTCAGGGAGCCGTTAATTGGAGGGTAAGACCCAATCCGTACCCCTGGGTTGATATCGCGACGGATGTTTATACGCATCCCAATTTAGGCAATATTCATATTGCGGGAATCACCGGCTATTCGTCGACCTGGGTTCCGATTATCGGTTGTCTCCATGACACTGGAACTCCTTGCACCTTTTTTGGTCAGTGGGAGGAGGGGCGGCCAGGATGGAATGACGCAAACTTCCCCGATACGACACAAGACGTCGCCTCATCCATTGCCTATGATTCCCATAATGAGCGATTCATCCTGGGGGGATTTGCGGGTGATGGAACGAGTGACCGTTTTGGTCTTGTCCAGTTTGACCTCAAGGGAGATTTGAGGACGAGTTTCGGGACGAGTGGTTACGTGAGACGCGATATCAGCGGTTCGACAATGGAAAGGATGACCGAGATTGCGGTTCAGGAGTGGGATCAGAAGATTGTGGCGGTCGGTTTCGGGCAGGTCTCCGGTAATAATCAGATCGTCGTTGCTCGCTACAACATCGATGGGACTTGGGATAACAGCTTCAGCAGCGATGGGTCGACAATAACGAATGTCCCCGGTTGTACGAATGCAAAGGCGGCGAGTGTTGCGATCCAGGAAGACCGAAAGATTGTCGTTGCGGGTACCTGCCGTGAGAGTAGCGGGACACCGCATTTCACCCTTATTCGCTATAACACCAACGGGTCGATTGATACGACATTTGGAACAAACGGTTTCATGACACTTTCCCTCCCCGGAACCTCAACGGGCGGTGAAGGGTATGCTGTGCAACTCCAGGGGGATGGTCGGATTCTTGTCGGTGGTATTGCGGATGAAGAGCTTGCCGTTGCCCGGTACTATCACGATAATGCGATGGGGGTTACATTAAGTCTGACGGGAGAGATTCCCACAACGATCATTCCCGAACAGACGATCAACGTCGGTCTCCTTGTTCAGAGTGACGGTCCTGACGACGGTTCTGCTGAGTTAACGGCCTATTTCCCTCTGCAGACGGAATTTGTCTCCTCCTCTCTCTCCGGCTGTACGTCGACGGTGGTAAATTATTGCGGTCTGCTCCACACCACGACCGTTTGCGGAGATCACCGGCGGGTTCGATGTCCTGTTGGGACGCTTGCTTCGGGGGCTTCTCTGCCGGTCACCCTCTCCGTCCGTCCCAAGGCGGTTGGCCCGTTTGAGAGTCGCGTTGAAGTTGTCGGGGAGTTTTTGGATTTTGATCTGTCTAATAATGTAACATCCTGGGGACGAACCGTCGTGGCTGCGGCGAATCTTGGTGTCACGATTGAGAATGGATCATCCCTGGTTGTTGGAGATGAATCGAGTTTTCGCGTCTCTGTTGAGAACCATGGCCCCAATAATACGACGGGAGTTGTCTTGACGCTTGAGCTTTCTGACAGTGCTATTTTTGAATCGACCAGTTCCAGCCTCTGTCATGGTGAGTCACCGGTCATCTGTGATATTGGCTCGCTGGCGTCCGGTGCCTCCTTTGAGGTTGAGTTAACATTCTCCTCCAATCAGGAGGGGAAGATCCTGCTCGATGCCTCTACCTCCTCCGCAATTATGGATCCAGACAGCTCGGATAACACAAAAAGAGGAGAGATAACCTCCTCATTGTCGGAAGAGGAGATTGAAGAGGAGGAGAGCCGTCTCTGTTTCTTCAATGGTTCCCGTTGTCGGGATGAGGAGACCGAGGAGGAGGAGCCTCCCTCCGGTTGCCAACCCGGTGATCCCGGTTGTAATACGACGGGGCAAGGCAACCTGAATCAGACAGTTGCAGAGGCCGGTGGTTGCGGTTGCCGGATCGCCTCCAATACGAGTGGCCCCGATTCAACAGCCCTTCTCTTCCTGTTTTTCCTGATTCCACTTGCCTGGGTACGTTTTGGTAGAGACTGGGGTCTGTAAACCTTCCTTTGAATTCGGTCATCATCTCAACACCATGAAAGCAATGGTATTTTTTAACGATCGTATTGGCATTTCACTTGCAGTTCTACCTAAGGCATGAGGAAAATATACCTTACTCTGTTCGCGCTCCTTTTAATGACCGGTCAGCTTTTTGCGGGCCTTGATGATTTAGATACGAGCTTTGGCCCGGCTGGGACCGGGATTGTCACGCTCGATCTGGACGTAGCGGACGCGAGTGACAAGACGGTTATCAACGATGTTGAGATTCAAGCGGATGGCAAGATCGTCGTCGCGGGATATCATCTGCAGGGAACCGATAATGACATTGTTCTGGCCCGGTTTAATGCCGATGGGACGATTGATAGTTCATTCGGAGCGGATGGTAATGGTGTTGTTATTACCGATTTGGGAACCGATCAGGATATCGGTTATGCGCTCTCGCTTGGCTCTAGTGGTGGCAAAATTGTCGTTGCGGGTGAGAAGGACGGAAATTTTGCGGTCCTTCGCTATAACACCAATGGGACTCTCGATACGAGTTTTGACACCGACGGCATTGTGACAACCGACTTTGGGGGTGCCGATACCGCACGGGATGTTGTTGCTATCTTTGGCGGGGGAATCGTTGCTGTGGGATACTCTGTGGGGTCAGGGGCTGCGACCGACTTCGCCCTGGCCAAATATACAAGCTCTGGTGCCCTGGATCCCGCCTTTGATGGGGCCTCGTCCGGCAATGGAAAATTCAAGACCGATTTTGGGAGTTCTGACAAGGCGTATGCCTTTGCCTTTGTTGGTTCCCGGCTTATTGTTGCCGGTCAGTCCGCAAACAATTTCGCCCTAGCCAAGTATAATGCCACTACGGGGGCACTCGATACGACCTTTGATGGGGATGGAAAGCTCACGACCGATTTTGGCGGCTCTGATGCGGCCTACGCGATAAAGACAGTCGGGACGACCTCTCTCATTGTTGCCGGCAAGGGTGGAAATGACTTTGCCATGGCGAAATACTTGAACTCCAACGGGGCGCTCGATACGACCTTCAGCGGTGACGGGAAGCTCACGACCGATATCGGGGCCTCATCCGTTGACTATGCCAATGACCTTGTGATCGACAATTCCACCAGTACAATTCTTGTTGCCGGAAAGGCGGGGGGCGATTTTGGGATTGCCCGTTACGATTTCAGCGGCACTCTTGATCCTGCTTTTGATTCGGATGGGAAGCTCACCCTCAATTTGGGGGGTGATCAGGACATTCCGACCTCCATTGAGCTGCTGTCTAACGGCAGGTTTCTTGTTGGCGGAAAGAAGGGGGTTGGGGGCAGTGTGGGAGAGATGGCGCTCGTCCAATACGGCTCTTACTCGGCCGATGCCAGTGTCTCCCTTACAGCGAGTGCTGATTCGATCCTCGTCGGATCGGAGGTCACTTATACGATTGGGCTTTCCAATAACGGGTTGGATACAATGACGGTCTATGGTCTCGATGCTGACTTCGATTCATCGTTTGAATTTGTCTCTGTCGCAATCACCCAAGGGACCTGTGAGTTTTATGAGGGGGATAACGAGCTTAATTGTGGAGGTATTGGCCCCTTGGCAGGTGGAGGGTTTGTTGAGGTGACATTGGTCTTGAAGGCAACGGTCGCTGGTTCGTTAAACGGCTGGGCCGGAGTCTCTGCCTCCCCCGACAATAACAGTTCAAACGACAGCATAACCCTTATTGTAACAGCGTTTGCTACGGAAGAGGAGTTGCCTCCTCGTTGCGGTGACGATCAGTGTGGTGGCGATGAGAGCTGCTCCAGTTGTGAGGCCCCTCTATCAATATTCCTGGTGGAACGACCCCCGGCACTCCTGGCACTCAACAGAATGTCACGGTTGGTGAGGCGGGCGGTGCGGGCGGTTGCTCGATGTTGGGAAACGAGTCGTCCCGATCAACCGACCTTCTGCTGACGATCCTTCTGACGGGGATCTCTCTCCTCATGATCTGGCGGGACTCGCTCAAACGGACGATTAAACATTAAATCTGAAGAAGAGGATATCGCCGTCCTTGACGACGTAGTCTTTCCCTTCCAGGCGCATTTTCCCTGCCTCCCGGACCTTGAGTTCAGAGCCGTAGGTGAGCAGGTCATCATAATGGTAGCATTCAGCCCGGATAAACCCTTTTTCAAAGTCGGAATGAATAATACCGGCCGCTTGCGGCGCCTTTGTCCCCCGATTGATCGTCCAGGCCCGTACCTCCTTCGGGCCGGCGGTGAAATAGGTTGTGAGGCCGAGCAAACGGTATCCGGCATGGGCGAGTTGGTCGAGTCCTGATTCTTTGAGTCCGATCTCCTTGAGAAAGGCAGGGCGTTCCTCCGGCGGGAGGGCGGCGATCTCCGATTCGATCTTTCCACTGATCGTCACGACCTCGGATCCCTGTTTTTGGGCCAGTTCACACAACGCCTCTACTTTTGCATTGGATGAAGCAAGGTCCGACTCTGAGACATTGGCGACATACAAGATCGGTTTGGAGGTGAGCAGGAAGAGGTCTCTTATGAACGGCCTCTCCTCCTCTGAAAGTGGGACCGTTCTTGCGGGTCGTCCCTCCCCGAGCGCCTGTTGAACCTTTTGATAAACAGGGAGGCAGAGCGCGGCCTCCTTGTCTCCGACCTTCGCCTGCTTCTCCGTTTTTTCAAGTCGCTTGGTGATTGCCTCAAGATCGGCGAGCATCAGTTCCGTCTCAATCACACCGACATCCCGAAGCGGATCGACACCTCCATGGACATGAACGACATTTGCGTCGTCAAAACAGCGGACAACATGTGCGATCGCATCGACCTCGCGGATATGGGCGAGGAACTGGTTCCCCAGCCCCTCGCCTTTAGAGGCCCCCTCGACGAGGCCGGCGATATCGACGAACTCGATTGTTGTTGGGGTTGTCTTCTGCGGTTTGAAGATCTCGGTCAACTTCTGAAGCCGTTCATCCGGCACGGAGACGACGCCGACGTTCGGTTCAATTGTGCAAAACGGATAGTTCTCCGCCGCCACACCGGCGGCCGTCATCGCGTTAAAGAGGGTCGACTTGCCGACGTTGGGCAGTCCAACAATACCGCATCGAAATCCCATAGGTTTGGCGACTATAAGGGGATCTTGATGGGGATACAACAACTTCTCTGACTTAAGCCGATTTCAGGAATCCCAGGATTCCAAAGTTTCATACAACAAGTGGGGCGGAATGATTCGGTGGGTTCCCTCTTTTGCGGGATGAGGAGTGCGGCAAATAAGAACCGTCTGGACTTTAAATTTTTTGTCCTCCATCAATGTTCGGAAGGTTTGAAGGTGAGCAAGATCTGTCCGCCTAAACCCTTGGGACCATTTGACTTCGATAGCTAGAAGATTATTGCCTCTCTTCATAATCCAATCGATTTCCCGTTTCTGTGTTGTCCTCCAATAATATAAGTGTATGGGAGGCTCCTGATTATTCATCCAGCCGATGAGCTCCAGTCCAACCCACTGTTCAAAGAGGCTTCCATATTCTGGCTGAAGAGCCTTTTCATCCAACATCCTTTCTGCAGCGGCATTGCGCACACCGAGATCAAATAAAAGAAGCCTTGGTGTTGAGAGCCATGTCTTTGTGTCACTCAAAGAAAAACCGGGAATGAGATAAGCAGTCAACGTATCAACCAAAACCTCGACATGGTGTTTAATTGTATTGATGCTGGCCCCGGCCTCCTGGCTTAAGGAGGAATAGTTGAGGAGGGTACCTGATCGGGAAGCCATGACGACAAGAAATCGCCCAAATTGTCCCACATCTTTTGTCAGGGCATCCCCCAAAATTTCTTGTTCCAAATAGGTCTGAACATAGCTTCGCAAATGTCTGGCCATTCTGGATGCGGGCATTTTTTGAATGCCCGGCAAATTTCCGCGGGTCATCATGGATAATAGAAGTTTGTCCCGTTCGTCGGCTGTTTTTGCATCGTAGTAACCGAGTTCTTTTGCAGTGAGTGGACCCAGGTGCCATTGGAGGACACGTCCTGGGAGTGTATTCACTGCGCCGCGTTTGATTTTTCTGGCACTCGACCCGGTCAAAAGAGTTTGATAGGGATGTTCTTTGTCATCCAGTAAAACCTGGACAGCGTCAAAGATAAGCGGGACTTTTTGAACCTCGTCTATGGTGAAAAGTCCTCCCTGAGGAAGTCTGGCTCGGACCTCACTTGCCAAAAGTCCCGGGTTCTTGGCAATCTGAAGTCTTTCATTCGGTTCGGCAAAATTGTAGTGAATCGCTTCAGGACAAAGAAGGTTTAAAAGAGTTGTTTTCCCCGTTTGTCTGGGACCTAAAACAAGAACGGAATCTCCTTCTTTAAGCAGGTTTTGAAGGCCTAAAAGGGCCTTTCGCTTGTACACATATGCAAATATATCTTATTAATTTGCATATATCAACTTGAATTGTTGGCACAACTTCTAGCCCTTGACCTGCTCTGCTGGTGTGACTAAATCCTTCGATTCATAAATTCGGTGACGAATTTATTCACTCAGGACTAGTGCTGAGTGAGTAATTTGATTGATTTTTTTGGCTTTTCAGATACGTCATGGTAATTACGAGTCGAAGTACTAAATGCCGCCTATGCCCGAATCAACGCAGACGACCAACCTCTCCCGAAGGCTCCCGCATGTCAAAAATGTTGTTGCGGTCGGGAGCGGCAAGGGGGGGGTTGGTAAATCGACGGTTGCGGTTAATCTTGCCCTAGCCCTCAAGAAGGAGGGGCAGGCGGCCGGCCTTCTCGATGCGGATATCTACGGTCCTTCTATACCGATCATGTGTGGTGTGAAGGAGGGGGAGAAACCGAGGATTGCCGAAGGAAATCGAATCTTGCCCCTTGAGCGGTTTGGGCTCCCTCTGATGTCGATGGGATTTTTGATGGGGGAGGGGGATGCGGTCGTCTGGCGTGGTCCGATGCTCGCCAAGATGCTCCAGCAGTTTTTGGAACAGGTGGAGTGGGGCCGACTTGACTATCTTATTGTTGATCTTCCACCGGGCACAGGGGATGTCCAATTGACGCTCGCCCAGCTCATTCCATTAACAGGGGCCGTTGTTGTGACAACACCACAGGATGTCGCCTTCGCCGATGTTCGGAGGGCGATCAAGATGTTTCAGATGACCCAGGTGCCGATCTTGGGGATCGTCGAGAATATGGGCAGTTTTTCCTGTCCCCACTGTCATAAGGAGTCGTCGATCTTCGGCCAGGATGAGAACCATTCCCGCTACCGCACGTTGGATCTGAGACTTTTGGGGGAGCTCCCCCTGGAGATCGAAACCCGTCTGGCGGGTGACCAAGGGACGCCGATCGTCGAGCGTGATCCAAAATCAAAACAGGCGGAACGTTTTCGCCAGATTGCTCATAAATTAATTGAGAGCCAAAAAGAGCGTCAGGATTTTGAGCTCCCGTCGTTTTAGTGGGGCCTTACGACCTCTGACTGTTTTTCCTCCGCTGCCGGAGGGGGAAAGATCTCTGAGCAGCTTTTGTCAACCCTTGTTTTATAGGTAGCATCCTCAACAACGTAAGCCGATATCATAACAGGGGGATAATATTCCTTCTTGTTTTTGAGGTAGAGAATCCTCCCAGCCACACCAATGGCAAGACCCAATAGGGCCCCTCCCCATCTAGAGGCTGTGTCACTCCACCGTGGGAACAACAGCATGAACGGGATGGATAGAAAGATGGCACCAACGACAAGTCCAATAATGCCGGTCATGACGATCGACGGAAAGGGACTGCCAAAATGGGTATCAGCTACAGCCGAGGTGTTGGACAAGGCTCTCCAGAAATTTTCGTGTTCATTGAAATCGTCAGTATTGAAAAAAGATGAGAGGGGACGCGAATCATTTCCTTTTACTTTTGCCCCTCCCTTATTGTCGAGCTCGACAAATGGAAAACGTCCTTGATACCCCTCCTTCAGCTTTTCGTAGAGATCTCTGTAGGCAAGGTGTTTGTCCCAACGTGATTGCTCCCTGGATGCTGCAATCTTGTTGAAATCTGTCTCTAGTTGACAGCTTGCTTCGAGAAGCTTTCGTTGTCGGACAAGGTCAATAGAGGAGGGCATATTATTTTCCCCCTCCTTGAGTTACGTTCTGATCGACGTTCAGATGCAACATTGGAATAGACCCATCCGGCCCAAGCGGGATGTAGACCATTTTAAGACCCGGATTGGCCGCCAACAGTTTCTGTGCCTGGACAGCCTCGAGGGCAATATAGCCTGGGGTGATAGCACCAGCCAACCTTTTGGCGACTGTGGCGCGGGCGGAGCCCAGAATAATCTCTGCATTCGCCTCGGCGCTTGCATTAATCGCCCTAAGACTTGCCGCAATCCCTGCCTCAAGCTCTTTGAGACCTCTTTCCCTTGCCTTGACATCTTTCTCCAACGCGATCTCAAGAAACCGTTTCTCCACCTCCTGTTTTAAGGCCAATTGTCTGTCGATATTCTCTTGAACCTCTTTCGGAAAATATATGTCACCTACCATCACCTCGTGTAACACAAACGGCTTCTCTTTAAGAAAGGCATTCATTTTTGTTGCGATGCGAGAGGCTATTTCCCCCGACTGATCTTTGAGGCTTAAGGTGGGGATATCCATTGCGACATCGCGTATGGTGGAAGCCAAAGAGGGCTTGACATACGACTCATACCAGTTGTCTCCAATCCCTTCGATCACCTCTCTTGAAGTACCGGGCTTTACTGAGATCTTTACCTGAACAGGTAAAGGGACAAGAACCTTATCAAGGGTTCTTACCATGACCTCTGTCGCGTAGGTGGTCGGTCGCAACTCAATGTTGATAACCTCTAACTTTAGTAAAGAATTTCCAAAATTTCCCGGCCCCTTGATCGTTCCCTTATAGCCCCCCTTTCCAAACCATCTCGGCTTCTCATAAACATACCCCTCCTGGCCCGCGGGGGTATAAGGATTGGAACAGCCTGACAGAAAACCTAAGAGTCCTACGCCTCCGATGACACCGGCACCAACGGTAATTCCTCGGGCGAGATTGATACTCATGAGACCCTCCTTTCGTTTTTTTATACTGTTGGCTACCAATTCGTATTGATCGGAATTTGGTTGCGGGGAAAATTTAAGTCAATCCCACCGTCCAGGGATTTTAAGATTGCATTTCGGGCAGTGGCCACCTTGTTTAAGATGGTAAGACAAGACCTGAAATCCGTAACGCTCGATCAGGAGGGTATTGCAGGAAGGACAATAAGTATTCTCCCGATTCCCCACCTCTCCCGGCCGGTTACCGGGATAGACAAAGTGTAAGCCTTCTTCCTTTCCAATCTCGTAAGCCTTAAGAAGCTGCTGGATCGACGTGTCGTGATGGTCTTTCATCTTATAATCTTTATGAAACGCGGTGATGTGCCACGGGATCTCTCTTGAAATGCCGGCCAGAAATTGGGCGATGCCACGTAGTTCTTCCTCGGAATCGTTGAAGTCGGGTACAATGAGGGTAACGACCTCAAGCCAGAACCCCATTTCATAAAGTCGTCCGATCGTCTCCAGGACGACGGGCAGGACACCCCCCAACTGCCGATAATGCTTGTCGTCAAAACCCTTTAGATCGACCTTGTAGAGATCGACCCATGGCCGGATAAATTCCAGGACCTCGGCAGTTCCGTTGCCGTTGGAGACATAAGAGGTGATCAGCTTTTCTTTTTTTGCAACTTTGAAAATCTCCACGGCCCACTCACTCGTGATGAGAGGTTCATTATAGGTGCTCGTGACAATCCGGGCCCCTTCCTGCTTGGCATGGTTGACGAACTCTTTTGGCGACAACGGGATCGGTTTCGCGGTTGCCTTGGAATCCCGGAGCGACTGGGAGGTGTACCAGTTCTGACAATATCCGCAGTGATAATCACATCCCAGCATCCCAAAACTCATCGCCAGGGAGCCTGGATAGGCATGGAAGAACGGCTTTTTTTCAACCGGATCGAGTTGAAGAGCGCCGACGTAACCGTAGGGGACAAACAACGTTTCCTCCTTATTGTAACGAACCAGACAGATCCCTGCCTTCCCCTCCGGGATGAGACAACGATGACCACACGAGAAGCAACGGACCTTCCCATTGTCAGATTTTTCGTAGAGCAGCCCTTCCCGAGCCTGCCTTTGCAAAACGTCACTGAGACCGCGAACCTCTGGGGAAGGAAGGGCCATACCCGTATGATACCGTTTGATTAAGTCTTTGACAACACGTTGCGTCATCGTTAGACTCTCAAACAAGACTCTAAAGCTATGGGGATTACCATAGTTCAAAAAAGCGACCTGTCGAAAAAGAAGTCACATGCAAAGATTGCGTTGGTGCTTGCCGGCGGGGCGATAACCGGTGGGACCTACAAGGTCGGTGGACTCAAGGCGCTGGACGATTTTCTGGTCAATCGGAAGGTGACCGATTTTGACATGTATGTTGGTGTCTCCGCCGGCGGGCTCCTCGCAGTTCCGCTCGCAGGCGGTATCGGCCCGGATGAGATTTTAAAAAGTCTGGATGGCTCCTCGAAATTGTTTTCCCAGCTTTCACCCTGGGAGGTTTATTATCCGAACTTCAGGGAATTTTTTGAGAGGCCTCTTGGCTATCTCTACCACAAAATGACCTACTTTCCCGGAATTCTCTATGACTCCCTTCTGGCCTTTCCCAAGTTGTGGAAGCCTCTCCGGTCCGGCTTTGAGAAGTTTCTGGCAGATCCCGATTACAGTCATTTTGAATCGATGCTGCGTCCGTTGGCCAAGATTGCCTATTCAGGAAGGAGCATGCCCTCGCTTTCCGAGGCGTTTCCGTCGGGTCTCTTCGATACCCGTTCTTTGGAGAGGTTCATGCGAAAAAATTTGGTTCGGAATGATCTGCCGAACGACTTTAGGGCATTTCAGAAGATCAACGGAAAATCTCTTTACATTTGTGCCATGAACATCGATTCCTCGGAGCGTGTTGTGTTTGGGGCGGACGAGAAGAATGATGTCTCGATCTCTGAGGCGGTTCAGGCCTCTCTCTCACTGCCGCCGTTTTACAAACCGGCCCGGATCAAGGGAATTGATTACATTGATGGAGCGGTTCGTAAGACATTGAATGCGGATGTTGCGATTGCCAAAGGGGCCCAGCTCGTTATCTGCTATAATCCTTTTCGTCCTTATTCGAACAAACTGGTTATGGAATATCTGCGTGAGGAGGATGAATATGTCACCCGGAGCCGGAGACTCTCCTCCAGCGGTATTTTTATGATACTGAATCAGGTTTTTCGGACCGTCCTTCATACCCGTGTTCGCTATTTTACTGACCAGATACGTTCCGATCCGAAGTTTAAAGGGGATCTCATCCTGATTGAACCGAAGGAGGATGATCCGGTCTTTTTTGAGATGAACCCGTTCTCTTTCTGGAGTCGCGCCCAGGCCGCGCAACACGGTTTTAATTCTGTCCGGCAAACAATCCGGGCGCGGTATGACGAGGTTGAAAAAATCCTTTCAAGCTATGGGATTACAATGACTCAGGAGCTCGTGGATCTGGATTATGAGACGATGAAAAAAGCGACCTCCGACGATGTTACGATCATGTCCGTTCTCGAACAAAAAGGTTTTCGAGGTCAGTCCAGGAATGCCATTTCGCGCCTCCGCCTTGTGGCCCATTCGTGAGAGTCTATTCCGTTACCGAGATCAATCGGGAGGTCAAGCAGCAGCTTGAGTCAGGCTGGTCGGATATTTGTGTTCAGGGAGAGATTTCCAATTTCAGACGTTCCCAGAAAGGGCATTGTTATTTTTCCCTCAAGGATGAACGTTCCCAGCTCGAGGTGGTCCTGTTTCAGGGGGCTGCTTCCCGTCTCCGCTTTCTGCTGGAGAACGGGTTGTCGGTCAGGGCGTTCGGCTCCCTGACACTCTATGAGGCCGCAGGCAGGTATCAACTTACCGTCGTTCATCTGGAGCCGGAAGGGCCGGGTGAACTTCAGCTCGCCTTCGAACAGCTTAAAAAGAGACTTGAGGTGGAAGGTCTTTTTGATACGGCAAGGAAGCGTCCCTTGCCAAAGTTGCCGAGGACCATTGGCCTCGTGACCTCTCTCCAGGGGGCGGTGATTCGGGATATGATTCATGTTGCTCGGCGCCGGTATCCAAATATCGAAATCTTGATTGCACCGGCACCCGTTCAGGGACGGGAGGCAGCGCCGGAGATCGCCGATGCGATCCGGAACCTGGACGCAGAAGAGATCGATCTCTTGATTGTTGGACGGGGAGGCGGTTCGATCGAGGATTTATGGGGTTTTAATGAGGAGGTTGTTGCACGGGCGATCTTTCAATGTCGTCACCCCGTGATTTCGGCGGTAGGGCATGAAACCGATTTTACGATCGCCGATTTTGTGGCGGACCTTCGGGCGCCGACACCGTCTGCGGCGGCAGAGCTGGCGGTGCCGGTTAGGGAGGAGATTGAAGCTACTCTGCAGGATTTGAGGGAACAGCTGGCCCATCTGATTAAATCCAAAATTGGTCATGAGAGGCTTCGCTTGAAACAATGGCGGGGGTATCTTCGTGATCCGCGGCGTTGGCTCGAAGAACGACTTCTCCGTCTCGATGCCTTGAGGGAGAAAATGAAGCTGGTTGTTTCTCACCAGATTTCGGCCTTGTCCGAAAAACTCCTTCGTTTCAAGACTCATTTACGGGTGATCGGTCCGTTGGCGACCCTGGAAAGGGGATATGCGATTGCCGTCGGTCCATCCGGCATTCCCCTTCGTGATGCTGATCAGGTGAGGGTTGACGATCTCGTCACGATTCGTCTGGCGCGCGGTTCACTCACGAGTCGAGTCACACAGAAGAACCGTTAAGCGATCGGTTGCATTGCGGCCTGTCGTGCGCTAGGGATGCCCGCTGTTATGCCCAAGAGCGAAAAATTTGAAAACTCCCTGGAGAGACTGGAAAAAATTGCGGAGCGTCTTGAGTCGGGAGAGCTTTCCCTTGAGGATTCCCTGAAGGTGTTTGAAGAGGGGATGAAGCTTTCGGAGCAATGTGAGAATCAGCTGAATGCGGCACAGAAAAAGATCGAAATTCTCATGAAGGACAAGTCGAAGAAGAAGTGGGAGCCCGAAGAATAGTTTATGGATATTAAGGCTTATCTTGAAGATCAAAAAAAGAGAGTCGACCGCTTTTTAGAATCTCTTTTTACTGACAGAAAAAGGCTCTCATCACTCACGGAATCGGTTCGCTACAGCCTTCTGGCAGGCGGGAAGAGAATTAGGCCTGTTTTGACGCTGGCCGCCTGTGAAGCTTGCGGGATGGGAGAAGAGGGGGAGACTCTTTCCCTTCCGGTGGGGGCCGCCCTGGAACTGATTCATACCTACTCCCTCATTCATGACGACCTTCCGGCGATGGACAATGACGACCTCCGTCGTGGACGGCCGACCAACCACAAGGTGTATGGAGAGGCGATGGCGATTTTGGCCGGGGATACACTTCTGACTGAGGCGTTTCATCTGATCTCAAATTTAAAGACAAAAAATCCGGAGCGATTGCTGAAGGTTATAGGTGAGATTTCACAGGCGGCCGGTGCTAACGGAATGGCCGGAGGTCAGGCGATCGATCTGGAGGCTCAGGGAAAACTTCTTTTGCCACAACAGTTGGAACAATTGCATCGGATGAAAACGGGTTGTCTTATGGAGGCCTCTGTTGTTGTTGGCGCGATGCTGGCGGATGCCGATACATCAAAATTACGGGCAATTCGGGACTATGGTGCGGCGATCGGTCTCTCTTTCCAGATTGCGGATGACATCCTGGATGTCGAAGGGGGAACGGAGGAGCTGGGGAAACCGGCCGGGAGCGACGAGGCCAAATCAAAACCGACCTACCCCTCGATTTTGGGACTTGAGGCCTCAAGAAGGCTGGCCCAGGAATCGACCGATCGTGCCCTCAATGCACTCCATTCTTTTGATGAACGGGCAGAACCTTTGAGAGAGATTGCCCGCTACATCATTTCGAGGCGGAGTTGAAAGTTAAGGGATTACTGCGATCTTGAGCGGATTCTCGACAGCCCCTTTACGAAAGATCTGATTTAGGTCTTTCAATTTTGTTTCGCCCACAATCAACGGTCTCACGTTGATCTTCCCTTCAACAATGAGTGAGAGAGACTTTTCAAAGTACTTCGGCGTGTGATGGAAGACGCCGTGCATCGAGACCTCTTGGTAGTGAAGTTTGTGTGTATCCAGAGAAACCTGTGTTCCCCGCGGGCACCCGCCGTAAAACCAGACGCGCCCCCCCTTGCGGACAAGGCGAGTCGCAAGCTCCCAGGTGGCCGGTTGACCGGCCCCCTCGATTACAAGATCAGGGCCATAGTTTCCCTGTGTCAGATCCTTAACCCTTTCCAGATATCCTTCATGGAGACTACTCACGATATGGTCGGCCCCCAGACCTTTCGCGACGTTCAGTTTTTCCTCCCCACGTCCCAGCACAATGACCTTGAGGCCGTAGAGTTTTCCCAATTGTACAAAGAAAAGCCCGCAAGGACCGGCGCCAATGATGCAGACCGTTTGATCGGTGCGTTGGATCGCCTTGTCGATACAATGAACGGCACAGGCGAGCGGTTCTGTAACAGCCGCCTCTCTGAATGAAAGGCCCGCTGGAATTTTATAAAGATTTTTTTGGACAATTTTTGCCGGGACACGGATGTACTCGGCATAAGCCCCCGTCAGAAACTCGAGATTTTCGCAGAGATTTTCCTGCTCTCTATGGCAGAAGAAACAGTCTCCACAAGGGGCGGAGTTGGCGGCGACAACCCGGTCACCGACATGAAACCGGCGGACCTGGGAACCAACCTCCGCGATCGTTCCCGCCATCTCATGACCAAACGGTGCCGGAATGCTCTTGACGAGCATCGGGTGTCCTTTTCGGAACAGTTTAAAATCGGTCCCGCAGGTCATGGCGGCCCCAATCCGGATCAAGACCTCATCCGGGTTAATCTGGGGGATCTCAACCTCTTCGACCCGCATCTCTTCGGGGCCATACCAAAGTGCCGCTTGCATCTTCATAGCGACCTGGATGCCTAATTCGTTTATTTTTACTTGTCAATTTTCTCGATGGGGTCTGTAAAATCTCAAATTTCACCGCGGCGGAATTGTGAAACCTTTTTTTTGCAAGAGCCGAATACCCCCGCATGACATTACCCATCGGCCCAGCCGCCGCCAGAGCAACCCAAACACCGGGCGTTGAAAAAACAGGGGGGGTTCTCCGGCATTCTTGGCGGCAACTTCAACCTTTGTGGTCGGCGGAGTCTTGACAGCCCTTGCGCGGCGGCTTGGCGTCTACGGTTCCGGGCCACTTCTCCCACGGCTTTTTGGAAATCCGCTTCCTCCAAAAATTCCCCATATCCGTTTCTGGATCGGCTATGCCGATGACCGTTTGACAAAACCTGAATTTTTGGAGGGCCTGAAAAAAGTTTTGATTCCCGATACGACGGCCGTTGGAAGCGGAAAAGGTCTTATCGGTTACATGCCCGTAGTACCCGGCAAGGCGTTTTATCGTACCGGCTCACCACCGGGTGTCCTTACAACGCCTGACGAATTTGCGCTTGTTGTTTACCGAGATGAGGCCGTCTACCAGGCGATCCGAAAAACCCCTGAAGGGGCCGCATACGGGGCACATCATTTCAATCTGGACGATATTGCCGATAAAATTGGGCTTCCCTTGTTAAAGGGAAAAGGGTTTTTTGTTAAAGAGGCTTCCGGAAAAGGCACCAGCGGAAGCGCCGTTGTCCAGGCTTATCAGGGAAAGGTAGAAATCGGTTCCGCCTATGTGACAAGGCTTAAAGAGCGGTTCGACTGGCAGGGCCGTACCGTTTACGTAAGGATTCGAATCCGCAATACCGGAGTCAGCGATTCGGATTATTTGTCGAGTATCCAACGGTCCCTCAACTGGACCTCCAAACAAAAACAACTCACGGGCCATATCGTTCGTGTTGAGAAAGATTTTACCTTGGAATATTTCATGGCCGACGACATGGGAGACTGGGTGCGTTTCTTATCCAATGAAACCGCGAAAATCTTGCGCAAGCGCCATCCCTTGTCCCACATCACTCACAGCGACTGGATGATAGAGGTGAAACCGCTCCCAAACAGCGCCGCCCAGTCGGGCACATTCCCTCTAGATTGGAGAAGCGGCTATCAGTTGGTCTTTCCGACCGAACCTTGGGATCCCACGCATCGAGCGTGATCTCGGAGAGTGAAGTCGATTTTGGACCACCCCCTCAAAAACGTCGTTGCATTCCAATGCCAAAACCACCACCCCATTGCCTCCGTTGTGGAGCGGGATTCCAGCCGTTGATGGCGGCGAGTTCGAAAATGATTCCCCACCCTGATCGGCCTGTAGCACCTATTGTGAGACCCGTTCGCATGCTTGTTAGGTTCCAGGTGCTTGGCTCTCTGGAAGAATGATCGCCAACTGGCCTGTCATGGGCCGGTATTATTTCCGGTCCCAAGAGGAAAAAGAGTGACATTTCCGATTCAAAGAGCAACCTTCTCGAATCAAAGAGTGAGGTCCGACCGATTTTAACACCGGTCGACAGGCCACCTTGGAGCCTCATTTTATGGGAGTGGATATCAATCTCTGGTCTTCTGTGGGAGGGGGCATCGGACGAATAATGCCGAAAGGCATGAAATTGTGAGTAGGAAAAATCAGTTCGTGGTGCAATGAAATAGGTTTCAGGTTCACGGCTAGATCCACCCTCCTTAAGAGTAAAATCTCGTTGGCACGAAAGGGTTAACGTCCTGTAGTCTGCTTCGATTTGGGGTGATTCCTCCCTTTTGTCATTGAGATCAGTGCCCCCTGGCCCTTCCCAATGGAGATAATCGGTTGTAAAATCCGTCCCCCCTTGTACCGCCAGCCGCCAATTTTTTTGTGACATAGAAACCTCCCTTCAACCGCTTGGAGGGTCGTCGTTTTTGGAGTTGAAAAAGGTGCTCGAGTTTCCGAGAAATTGTACCCTTGCGGGGTACAGGGCCTATTTTTTCGGAGGCAATTTTATCTGTTTGAAAATGGGGCCAAGCTTGTAGAGTTTTTGGCTCGATTGGGTCTTCTCTGATTTCTCTTTGTCCACTTGATCTGGAAGTGCCAAGTCTTTTTCCTTTGGATCAGGGGGAGAATCAAAAAAATCAGGCTCTTCATCGACGTTATCGGCCTCCTCTTCATATGGCTCGTTCTTTTCATGGGGGATGAGATGGATATCAATCCCTTCTCCCCTCCTTTTGAGCAGGAGCAAAAAGTCGCCGGGACTACTTTTGAGAGTTCCATCAAGGTCAGTTTGGTAGGGAGCGGATGTTTTGTCGCACGGTTCTTCGGCCTCAGGCGATTCATACGTTGTCAGGTGGAATTGTTTATCTTCCGTATCAACCTCTACCTCGAGATAGGGACATTTTCCCCACCCTTTGTTCATCCAAATTTTTTCTTTCTCCTGGGGGGTCTCTTCGGTGTAAGAGGGCTTCTCTTGCGGATTGTCTTGGGGGTCAAAGGTTGGTATCTCCTCTGCTTCGGTCTCCTCATTTGTATCACTCTCTTCCCCTTCCGGGTTGGGGTTCCCCGCCCTCGTAATCGACTGTTCTGAATCGATGAGTTGATCCAGCCCACAGCCGTTGATCAACAGCAGAGAAGTGATGCTTATTATAGTGAGAATGAATTTATTCATGGGGGACTCCATTTAAATCGGTTAACGTAAATAATTGGCAGTTGAATTGACAAACTGTTGTTGCCTCGGTATCTGGTTTTTCGAATCTCTGCATGATTTTTGTCTGAAACTCCTGAATCTCCTGCTTGATCTGCTTGAATTGGGTCAGTGTCAGCGCCGCGGTGAGTCCGGAGACCTCGCGGTGCCACCCGCTATCTCTTAAGAGAGATTCCTTCGCTTGATTCAGCATCTCTTGATGAAACTGGGTCATGCAGACATCGGCTACTTCCGCAGGAGTGGTGAGTGTTGAATCGGTTAGTTTGAATTTGTTTCCCTTTTCTCGCGTGAGGAGTCCCAATTCGAGCAATAGCTGAATTGCCCTTTTTGCTTCAGCAGGAGATATCTTGTATCGCAATTTTTTGCTAATCCATGAGGGGTCATCGCGAAAATCCTGTAAGGCCGCCATTTCTCGTATAACGGGGATGTACCAGCGTGAAAAATACTCATATTGGCCCTTTGTAAGCCGCGTTCCATGTTCCTTCTTTAAGATGGGCAAGAGCTGTTCGTAATAATGACGCTTGATCTCCACACTTTTGGCCTGATTAAAATGCACCAGATTCTCAAAAAAATGCCGCTCCCGGGCGGTAAGGCAGAGGGCACGAGAAAAACCGTCGAGAGATTTACCGATAATGTTTCTTTTACCTTTAATAGTATCAAGGAGATAGCTTGGTGAGGAAAGACCTGCCTTGCGGGAAAAAAGGCGGTAGGAGAATTTCGGATTCTCCTCCTTCTTGGCATTGTAAAAATCGGCCAGATAATGCCGGTAATTGGTGTACCCCAGGAGATTGAGCTTCTTTCTTTTCGGTAGTTCCATGTCGATATGATTATCGGGACTAACCGGCCATTAGTTGCCAAAAAAGTACCCTGTCAGGGTACAATTTTAAGTTTTTCGACGAATCGGGAAAGGGCCATCTTGATTGACAGATAATAAAATTGCCTCACGACCTCCCGGAGTCTACAAGAGAGGTTATGAAGAGGATTCGTGCGGACCAGCTTCTCGTCCAAAAAGGTCTCGTTTCCTCTCGTGAGAAGGCCCAGCGGCTCATTCTGGCGGGTGGGGTTTTGTCTCCTGGCGGAGTAGTCAAAAAGCCGGGTGCGTTGTTCCCCGAAGAGGTTGTTTTTACGATCAAGGAGAAAGAGCCGTTTGTGAGCCGGGGGGGATCAAAACTGGCGCCGGCTCTGGATGAATTCGATATTCAGGTTCAAGGGAAAGTCTGTCTCGATGTTGGTGCCTCGACCGGCGGATTTACCGATTGTCTCCTCCAGCGGGGTGCCTGTCGGGTTTACGCGGTTGATGTAGGTCATGGTCAGCTCGACATCCGCTTGCGTGAGGACCCTCGTGTTGTCGTGATGGAAAAGACGAATGCCCGCTATCTGAAGAATTTACCGGAACTGATTGATCTGGCGGTCATCGATGTCTCGTTTATCTCGCTTACAAAGATTTTGCCGGTGGTTGTCCCGTTGCTTGTCCAGAAGGGGGAGCTGATCGTCTTGGTTAAGCCGCAGTTTGAGCTTTCCGCACCAGAAGTGAAAAAAGGGGTGGTGAGGGAGGACGTGCTTCGTAAAAAGGCGGTATTGAAGATTCGGCAGACGGCCGAGAGGATGAATCTTGGGGTCAGTGGTGAGTCAGAGTCGAAACTTGCCGGACCCAAGGGGAACCGGGAGGTGTTTCTTCTTCTCCATATTTGAAGAGCGTGCATTTTTTGGGTATGATAAGAAAAAACGGGATGGGGGGCTCTTGAAGGGTCAAATGAAGATTATTTTTCTGATAGTTCTATTGATCGGAGGAGGGTGTGCCCCTCGTCGGCTCAAGGTTTCAACCTCTCCGGTGCCGGAAAACGAGGATCTTTTTCATGATTTTCTCCTGGCCAATATGGAGATCTACTCGTCACAACCGGACAAGGCACTGGCGCGTCTTGATCGAATACTCAATCAGGAGAAGGGTCATTATTACCTCTGGCTTAAACGGGCCAGTTTGAGGGCCTCGTTGGGTGATTTCAAAGGAGGACTCCAGGATCTTCAGAACTCCTTGACCCTTGAACCATCGAATCCCGAATCGCTTCTCTTGCAAGGAAAGATCCATCAGAGTGAAGGGAGATTTGAAGAGGCGGCGGAGTTCTACCGACAGCTCCTCCTGCATGACCCTGATCACCAGGAGGTTCGTTATCTGCTCGTTGATGTCTATCTCGCCTCAAAAAAAAATGATCTCGCGATTCAGGTTCTGGAGGACTGGTACACCAGAGATCCCGATGATCTACAACCGCTCTTTCATATGGCGGCCCTTTACGAGAGCCTGCTCAAGGAGAATGAAAAGGCGACTCATGTCTATGAGAGAATTTTAAAAATGGACCCGTCCAATCTTCAAGCCTTAGCCAGCTTGGCCAAGATCTACTTTGAAAAAGGAGCTGAGGATAGGGCGATGAAGGTGTTGAAGAAAGTTCGCAAGGGCGAGGGGCTCGATAGTGCGGCGCAGATGAAGATAGCCCTTATTTACTACGAGGCCAAAAAATATGATGAGGCGGTTCAGGTCTTCCGCGAAATTCTGCTTCAAAACCCAACGGACGATCGTGTGATCTACTACCTGGGGGTTATTTTAGAGAACATGAAACGATTCCGGGAGGCGCTCCAGGAGTTTGCAAAGATCCCCGAACAATCCCGTTTTTACAAGGACTCACAACTCCACCGGGCCTACCTCTTTTTTCAAGAGGGACAGAAAGGGGAGGCGGTCAGTCTCCTTCAGGCGGCTATCGGAAAGCTTCCCCACGAGTCGGCGCTCTATGAATATCTGGCAGAGATCTACAGCAAGCAGGAGCAGTTTGGCGAGGCCGTCCGGATCCTGAAAGAAGGTTTGAAAAAGGTCCCCCGTCGGGAATCCCTTCACTACAGTCTTGGGCTTGTCTATGATCGCGCTGGAAATTATCTTGAGGGGATCCGTGCGATGAAGGAGGCGTTAAAGGTCAATCCCAATAACGCGAATGCCTTAAATTACATCGGGTATACCTATGCCGACCGGGAGGTGAAGGGAAAGCTCGATGAGGCGTTGTCGTTTATCTCAAGGGCGATGCTGATCAAGCCGAATGATGGTTTTATCACCGACAGTCTCGGTTGGGTCTATTTCCGGATGGGGGATTTCGATCAGGCCTATCTCTACATCCAGAAGGCGTATGATTTGGTTCCGCAAGAACCGACGATCGCAGAGCATCTGGGGGATCTTTTTGAGAAAAAAGAAGAGAAGGCCAAGGCGCTCAGATATTTTGAAGAATCGCTTGCGATTTTGAAGAAGAACGGCGAGGATTCGAAGGTTCAAAAGGAAATTGAGCGTCTCAAGGGGAAAATTGAAAAAATTCAAAGCAGCCTGCGGTAGTCTTGCCAGTCTTTTTCTCTTTGCTGCCTGTGCTTTAACTCCGGAAACGCGAGGTGGTGAGCCGTTATGGGCAACGCCGGAGGTCCAGGAAAGAATTGTTGAGGATCTTCAGGAACGCGAGGAGTTCATCCAGGTTTTGCGCGCCAGGGTTCTCTTTAAAAAGGGCGGACGTTCCGTCGGTCGTGGAGGAGAAGTCCTCCTTCTTGTCAAGGCCCCCTTGAGCTTTCGGGTCGACCACCTTTCCGATTTTGGCACCTTGCAACATCAGTTGTTCTCGGATGTCGGACGGCTGGGGGTCATTTGGTATCAGGAGAATCGTTATTTTGAAGGGGTCGGTGTGAGTGAGGAGTATGAGAGGTACCTTTCCCTCTCCCTGTCAACCCATGAGGTGGTTCGGTTCTTGTTGACGCATGTTCTTCTTGGAAAGTCGGAGGATTACCAGATACAGAAAACAAGAAAGGGGATGTTGCTCCTCAAGAGTTCGCGGCAAAAAATTTGGGTCGTGAAGCAGGGGGGGGATTACCTGCCGGTGCGGGTTCAGTATTTTGATCTGGAAGGGGAGAAAAGGTTTGAAGTTCAGTATGCCGATTACGATGAGGCGGGTGAGACTCTCTTTCCGCGTCGTATCAAGGGGATTTCGGCTGGAGGGAGGGTGGAAATTCTTTTTGATGAGTTGGAGATCAACCCCTCGCTCGCCCCGCATCTGTTTGACGTTGAAATTCCAAAAGGGGCAACACGTGTCTTGCCGTAGCATCGCGGGGCTTCTCTTTCTGATTTTCTGTTCGGGGGCCTGCTCCTATCAGGTTCCCAAGGAGCCGATGACGCTCGTCTGGAATCTGGGTGTTGAACCGGACACGCTGAATCCGATCACTTCGACCGACGCCTATTCCGGAAGGATCCAGAGCCTTGTGGGTGACACCCTGATCACGCGCGACAACCAGACACTTGCGTGGGTTCCGCAAATGGCGTCGCGGTGGGAAATGTCTCCTGACCAGAGACAATTCACCTTTTTTCTCCGTGACGGAATTCGCTGGCATGACGGCGTTCCCTTGACCGTTGAGGATATTATTTTTTCCTATGAACGGATTCAGGATCCCAAGGTGAACAGTCCTCATTTGCGTGTCTACTACAAGGATCTGATCCGCGTCGAAAAAATCAGGGAACGGGTCGTCCGCTTTACGTTTCGTGAGCCGTACTTCAAGGCGTTTGATTTTTGCGGTGAACTTCCGCTCGTTCCAAAACATCTTTTCAAGGAAGGGGAGGATTTCAACGCTCACCCGATCGGAAGGGCTCCTGTCGGTCTGGGGCCTTACAAATTTCTTGTCTGGGAGACAGGGAAGAAGGTCCTCCTCGTACGGAATGAGGATTATTGGGGAAGGGCAATCGGAAAATTTCCGGAGATCGAGCGGATCCGCTTTGAATTTATAGGTGATGATGCCGTCGCTCTGCAGGTTCTCAAGAAGGGGGATCTCGATTATGCGGGTCTTCGTCCAATCCAGTGGGTTCGCCAAACCCAGACCCCTGCCTTTCAGGAGCGATTCCAGCGGTACGAGTTCTATACCCCCAACTACAGTTTTATCGGCTGGAATTTGAGGCGGCCCTTTTTCTCCGATCCAAAGGTCCGACGGGCGCTGACCTTGCTTGTCAACCGGGAGCAGATCCTCAAAAAGATCGACTTTGGGATCGGGCGTATTGTAACAGGTCCTTTTTACTTCGGTGGGGCTGATTATGATGCCGAGGTGCCGGTCCTTCCGTACGCCCCGCTTGAGGCGTTACGTCTGATCGAAGAGGCGGGATGGAAGGACCATGATCAAGACGGACTTCTCGACAAGGAGGGGGTTCCGTTCCGGTTTGAATTTCTGATTCCGGCAGGCACGAAAACCTCTGAAAGACTGGCCGGCATTCTGAAGGAGGACCTCCGGAAGGTTGGTATTCGTATGGAAATCCGTCAGGTGGAATGGGCGTTGTTCACTCAACGTCTTAACACGCGGGATTTTGATGCCGTGGTGTTGGGATGGGGGCTTCCGTTTGAACAGGACCCGTACCAACTATGGCATTCCTCTCAGGTGGAAAAAGGCTCCAATTTTGTCGGTTACAGCGATCCGGAGTCCGATCGCTTGATTGAAAAGGCCCGGACGGAATTTGACCGCGAGAAGAGGGCAGCCCTCTACCGTGAGCTTCATCGTCGGATTCATGAGAGCCAGCCGTATACCTTTCTCTTTACGCGTCCCCATCTGATCGCGCTTCATCGTCGGTTTGAAAACACAAAGATATATCCCGTTGGTATGGATCCGCTGGAATGGAGGGTCAATCGGGAGGCCTCTTTGTAATGAGGCAATATCTTTTAAAGAGACTCCTCCTTTTGATCCCCACCTTTCTTGGAATCACCCTTATTACTTTTTCTATCGTTCAGTTGGCCCCTGGAAATCCTGTCTCTCTGAAGCTTCGTGAGTGGGGAGGGGAGGCTTATAAGTCAGAATTGATTTCCCAGGAGGTGATTGAGCAGACGAGAAAATTGTATGGCCTCGATCGCCCGCTGCCGGTTCAGTATCTTCTTTGGGTGAAGAGGTTTGTGACCTTCGACTTTGGAAATTCGTACAAGGATTATCGACCGGTGATCGAGAAAATCGCTGAGGCGATCCCTTCGACCCTGCTGCTGAACCTCCTCTCTATTTTTCTCGTCTACCTGATTTCGGTTCCTTTGGGGATTGTGACGGCGCTGCGCCCGGACAGCTGGTTAGACCGGATGACGACTTTCGGTCTCTTTATGCTCTACTCGCTCCCTTCGTTCTGGGTGGCGATGATCCTCATTATTTATCTGGGAGGTGGAGAGCATTGGAATTTCTTTCCAATCGTCGGTCTTACCTCGGAGGGATTTGCAATGCTCTCCGTTTGGGGAAAAATAGGAAATCTACTCTGGCACCTGGTCCTTCCGGTCGCCGTTCTGACCTATGGGGGACTTGCCTTTTTGTCACGGCTGACTCGTGCCCAGCTACTTGAGGTGATGCGGCAGGATTATATCCGGACGGCCTATGCGAAGGGTCTTCCTCCGTCACGTGTCATCCTGAAACATGCCCTCCGAAATGCCCTGATTCCTTTTGTCACGCTGGTTGGGACCCTTCTGCCGGCGATGATCGGAGGCTCGGTCATTGTGGAGCAGATTTTTTCTATTCCGGGCATGGGGCGTCTCGGGTTTGAAGCGGTTTTGTCGAGGGATTACCCGACGATCATGGCGATCGCCTCGGTCGAGGCCCTTTTAACAATGGTCGGAATTCTTGCCTCCGATTTTTTATATGTAATTGTCGACCCAAGAATCAGTTTTGAGAAGATGAAGAATTAAATATGAGACACGATACTTATTCGTCACTCGTCTGGCACCAGTTTAAAAGAAACCGGCTTGCCGTGGCCGGTCTCGTTGTTGTCCTGTTGTTAATGGCCGTGGCACTTCTCGCCCCCTGGCTCTCGCCTTATTCTCCAACCGCATACAATCTGGATGCGATCCTTCAACCCCCTTCGAGTGCCCACCTGTTTGGAACCGATGAGGAGGGGAGGGATATTTTTTCGCGTCTCTTGTACGGCACCCGGATCTCACTCTCCGTCGGGATTGTTGCCGTTTCTCTCTATGTGGTCATCGGATTGATACTGGGGGCGCTGGCTGGTTATTATGGAGGGGCGGTTGATATGCTGATCTCACGCATGATCGAGATCATGATCTGTTTCCCCACCTTCTTTCTGATCCTGGTGGTTCTCGCATTCGTCGGTCCTTCCATCTACAACATTATGATTGTTATCGGCCTGACCAGTTGGCCCGGAATCGCGCGTCTGGCGCGGGGGGAGGTGCTTAAACTGCGGAACCAGGATTTTGTTCTGGCCAGCCGTGTCGTCGGAGCCTCCTCATGGAGGATTATCTTCCGTCATCTCCTTCCAAACAGTTTGGCTCCGATTCTCGTCTCGGCGACCTTCGGCGTCGCGTCGGCGATCCTTGTTGAATCGGCCCTTTCTTTTCTCGGTTTTGGTGTTCAGCCGCCGACCCCATCCTGGGGAGAGGCGCTTTCCCAATCGAGGGATTTTATGGATTTTGCCTGGTGGCTTGCCTTCTTTCCGGGCGGCGCCATTTTTCTAACGATTACGGCCTATAATTTAGTGGGAGAGGGATTGAGGGATGCTATCGATCCAAGAATGAAGATATGAAGTTAGAATTTTGGATTTGAGATTTGTTTGGGGTTAATATGTCAAATGTCCTTCTGGAAGTTAAAAACCTCAAAACGACCTTCCACACCTCCCATGGACTTGTGAAGGCGGTTGATGGGATCAGTTTTTCAATTCCTGAGGGGGGGGCTGTTGGAATAGTCGGAGAGTCCGGTTCCGGCAAATCGATGACCGCTCTCTCCCTGCTCCGCCTTGTTCCACCCCCCGGCCATATTGCAGCGGACAGGATTTTTTTTGGCAAGGCCGGTCAATACAAAAATCTTCTTGATATCGATCCGACCTCTCTTCGTCAGCTTCGCGGAAAACAGATTTCGATCGTTTTTCAGGAACCGGCCAGCTCGCTGAATCCCGTTTTCACCCTTGGAAACCAGATTGAAGAGGTTTTTCAGCTTCATGAGCCTCGGTTGAGGCGTGACGAGAGACGTCGGAAGGTCCACGAATCTCTTGAATTGGTTCAAATCGCCGATCCAGAGAGAGTTTCCCGCTCCTATCCGCACGAGGTTTCGGGGGGGATGAAACAGAGGGTGATGATTGCGATGGCACTCGCCTGCAGGCCCGACCTCCTCATTGCCGATGAACCAACGACCGCCCTCGATGTGACGGTTCAGGCGGAGATTCTGGAGCTTCTTCGAACTCTTCGAAAAAAACTTGGAATGGCCCTTTTGCTCATCACGCATGATATGGGGGTTGCGGCGGAGATGGTCGATCAACTCCTCGTCATGTGTCAGGGCCAGATTGTAGAGAGCGGAGAGACGGAAAAAATTTTGAGAAGTCCGGTGCACTCCTACACCCAAAGGCTCCTGGAGGTTTATGGAAGACTTGCTCGTCGTTAACAATCTCGCCAAAAGTTTTCCGATCCGCAGTGGTTTTTGGGATCGGGAGGGGACGTCTGTCAAGGCGGTACGAGGGATCAGCTTCAAACTTGGTTCCGCTGAAACGCTCGGTCTCATCGGCGAATCGGGATGCGGTAAAACGACGCTGGCGCGGCTCCTGGTTCGGCTCCTTCAGCCGGAGACAGGACAGATTTTGTACCGTCACAGAGATCTCTCCCTTCTTCGGGGGAGGGAATTGAAGGAGACACGCCAAAAGATCCAGATGATCTTTCAGGATCCCTATTCCTCTCTTAATCCCCGTATGTCGGTCGGAGAGATCATTGCGGAGCCGCTCATCATTCATCGGAAAACTACGGGGCGGGAGAGACGGGAAAGGGTCGATGCCCTTTTGAAACAGGTTGGTTTGTCATCCGACTTCTATGGCAGGTATCCGCACGAATTTTCAGGAGGACAAAGGCAGCGAATCGGAATCGCCCGTGCGATTGCCCTCCTGCCGGAGATTATTATTGCGGATGAACCGGTCTCCTCCCTTGATATTTCCATCGCCTCACAGGTGCTCGAACTGATGAAAGAGCTGCAGCAGAAGCATCACTTGAGTTATCTTTTTGTTGCCCACGATTTGCGTATGGTTTGCTACATGAGTCACCGGATCGCCGTCATGTATTTGGGGAAGCTTGTAGAGACTGCCAGCCGTGATGACTTCGAGCACCCTTTGCATCCTTATTCCCAGGCGCTTGTTGAGGCAGTTCCCTCGCTCGGATTCTCTTCAAGAAGAAAAAAAATCTTCCTTTCGGGAGAGGTGCCATCGCCGGTTTCACCGCCAAAAGGTTGTTCTTTTCATCCACGCTGTCCTTATGCTAAGGAGCTTTGCCGGACTGAGGAACCTTCGTTGAAGGAGTGGAGGGGGGGACATGGGGTTGCCTGCCACTATGTTGATGAGATTAACCGTTAAGCTCGGTTTCCTTTTGATCGCGGTGAGCGTTCTCTCCGGTTGTGCCGGAAAGCGTCCCAAGATCAGGACGTTTGAGGCGAGGGCGGGTGATTTCATTGCCGGACACGGATTTTCTATCGGCGCCTCCTACGATCCCCGCCTGGACAAACTGGCTCCGAAACAGAAGGTCCTCACGGTTGCGATACGCAATACATCGCTCAATGTCATTCCGATGGATGCGAGAAAAGACCGTTGGTACATCGTTGATGCTCGTGGCAAGAAGCACCGGGCGGTCAACCGACTTAAAAGTATCCAGGGAAAGCGGTGGGAGAAATTGCCTGAGAGGATCAAGAGCCTCGTTGATTACCCTGAAACCGTGCCGATCGGTTACATGGTAACATTCAACCTCTTTTTCTCCGGTCCTGTCTCCCTGAAGGACTTTGAGGAGCTACACTATGAAAATGCGGCGGGACAACTTCACTTCAAGATTTACAATGAATAATTTTTTTCTCAAAAAAAGGAGACAAAAATGAAAACTATTAAACCCGGACGGATCGCCTCTTTGGGTGCTATCAGCCTCATCCTCCTGTTTTTGGGGTGCGCCTCCGGCCAACGCCATTGGGGGCAAAACCTGGATCCTGATAAGGAGTGGTGGAAGGTGGAGGGGCAGTCCTGGGATCGGAAGGATAAAATTTTTATGGTGATCGGCTATTCCAATCCCGAATGGACGGATCAGTTCGACTTAAGAAAGAGTGCCGACTTGAATGCCCGTGGTGAGGCGGCGAGCTTTATGCAAAGCCTCGTTCAGAATTACATGGAGGAGATTCGGGGCAAGAACTTTGCTGTCGGTGAATCGATGGTTAAGGCCTCCTCAAAGGAGGCCCTTCTTGGTTCCGTGATCGTCTCCCGTCACTATGAAAAGAAGCCCAAAAAATATTACTCCCTTCTCAAGGTTGACCTCAGTTACTTTTTTGGCCAAATTTACGACCGCTACAAGGAGACCGAGTCGGCTAAGTTGCGCCGTTCCTCAGAGGGCTTAAGTGGTGCGGAACTGGACCAAAAGATTGCAGAGGTAACAGCAAAAACAGTTGCTGATTTGAAGGAGATCGAGACCTCTGTTGTGGAGAAGACCCTTTCCTCGAAGGAGGGTCGATGAAGTCGTCAACTTTCTTTTTGAGATTTCTGGCGATCGCCCTCCTTCTGATCCCTCCCGTTGCATTGGCCAAGAAACAGCCTGACTGGATCTCCGGGGGTTCTACCAAGTATCCCGAGGAACGTTATTTCATCGGTGTAGGCGCGGTCTCCTCGGCCAAGGGAGGCAAGAAACAACAACACGAATGGGCGGGGGATCAGGCCCGTGCTGAGATCGCCAAGATTTTTAAGACCCAGGTGAGTGTGACGACGCGGGCGGAGCGGCAGGTTGAAAGTGGTGGGGAAGGGGATCAGAAAAAGTTGAATGTACAGGCGAGCCAGACCGATCTTGTGACGGCTAGTGCGAGTGAGATGCTGCAGGGGGTTGAGATCAAGGAGTATTACGAGGATAAAAAAGGGCAGAGGTTGTTTGCCCTGGCGGTACTCGATCGAGCCAAGGCGTCACGTCGCCTGGAATCTTCCATTGAACAGCTTAAACGGGAGATGTTAACGGAGATCGAGGCGGGGCGCGCGGCCCAGGAAGAGAAGCAGTTATTTCTCTCGCTCCGACATTATCGGAAGGCGCTGGAGGTGGCCCAGGCGATTCCACCCCTCGGTGAGCATCTCTCCATTCTTCGTCCCGGTGCCCTTTCTTCTGCTGAGTCAGAGACAGATCATGCGTCAGAGATAAAATCGGTCCTCTATGCACTTCGAAAAAGGATCCGCTTCAACCTGGAGATCAGCGGTCCGGCCGAAGGGGTCAAGATCTATCTCATTCAGGGGCTCTCCAAAGAGGGATTTCTGACCGAAAAACAGTCGTCTTCGGATTCAACCTTTGAGACCTATAGACTGGTGGGGACGACCGATCTGACCTCTCGTGGGTCGATGCCGATGGGAAGTTTTGAAGTGCAGATCTATCAGGCCGATCTCGATCTCGAAGTAAAAAACCCCCAAAATGGGGAGACACTCGGTGCCTTGACCTGGTCGGTGAGTGCCAATGAAAAGTCATCCGATCTGGCGGCCAAGTCGGCGGTTCGGGCTCTCGGACAGGCGGTGAAAGAACAGGTCGGAAAACGTTTGATGGAAATATTTTAAGGAGGAACTCATGATGAATCGCAACGATCTGACAAAAATCGGTCTTCTTTTCGTGATCGTTTTCTTCACTTCCTGTGCAAGTACGGGGGGGGTCTATACCAAGGGGCAGTACGTTGACGCCGACCGTGTCGACCTTCTGAGTGACAAGTTTGTGGAGGCGGACCTCCAGACAATCTCGGAACAGTTGACCCGCTCTTTCCTGACGAGTCCTCTTCTGGCCCGACAGACTGCAAAGCCGGCTGTTATTGTCAGTCTCGTTACCAATGCAACCGACGAGCATATCGATATCCTGTCGCTTACGAACAAGATTCGGACCAGTCTCATCAAGGCGGACCGCTTTACCTTCTTGAATGAGCGGTTGAGAGAGGCGATGGCAACGGAATACGAATACCAGCAGTCTGGTTATGTTAATCCCGAAACCGCGAAACAGAAGGGGCGGCAGATTGGTGCCGACTGGCTCATTTCAGGCCATATCACCTCGATCAAGCAACCGGTCGGCAAGCAGGAGATCGTCTATTACAAGACGACCCTGGAGGTGACCGATCTCGAAACCTCGGCGATTCTCTGGGCGGATGAGGTTGAGATTAAAAAGGCCTTTCAGAAAAAAAGGGTTCGTCCCTGATTTTTAGACCCTGTTGCCTCTCATGAAAAGAATTCTCCTGTTGGGTCTCTTTTGGGCAGCTGGTTTGAGTCTCACTTCTTGCGCCTCCGGCTATCAGGCCAAGGTTCGACCGATCCACCAGGCGTATCAGCGTGGAAACTATGACAAGGCACTGCTTCAGATTGACCAGTTGAAGCCGAGTCCGCGCGATCGATTGCTTTATCTCCTCGACAAGGGGATGGTTCTGCAGGCGGCCGGTCGCTACGAGGAGAGCAATAAGGTGCTCACGGAGGCGGAGGATTTAAGCGAACTTTTGTCTATTAAAAGTGTCTCGCGTGAAACCGCAGCAACCTTCTGGAGCGAAGAGGCCCGGGAATATCCCGGAGATCCGCACGAACGGGTGATGATCCCTGTCGTACGGATGCTCAACTACCTCCTTTTAGGGAATTGGGACGGGGCGCTTGTGGAGCTGCGTCGTACCCTTCATCTCTTCGAAAAGGTGTATGGGGGGATCCAAAACAGTGATAACGGCTTTGTTCTTTATCTTTCATCGATCATTTGGGAGGCGGCAGGCCACCTGAATGATGCCTTGATCGACTTAAATCGTATGAATGCCGGGAAGAGTTCCGCACCCTATTATGCGAAAGACATCAAGTTTTTAAGTCAACGGCTCGGCCTTGCAGCACCACTTCCGCCTGCTGACCACCCCTCCTGGACAACGACTGCTCGCTATCGCGAGGAACGAGGGCAGTTGGTGGTCGTTGCGCCGCTCGGTCAGGCACCCATTTTTCGCTCGGAATCGGTTTCAACCGGTTACTTCACGGTCGCCATGCCGGTTTTAAAGGTCAGTACCCCGCGAATTTCCTATGCGACTGTCTCGGTCGATGGTGAGCCACGTGGCCGGACCTACCCTTTTTATCGCACCGTTGAGGAGAGCCTCAAGGCGCTTCGTGATCGTCGCAAGCAGAGCTTCAAGCGAAAAATGGCGAAGGTGACCGTTCAGACCGGTCTCTATGCCGTGAGTCAGAAGCTTCTTGATGACGACTCTACGGGAGGTCAAGTGGCCGGCCTTGGTTTGGGACTTTTGAGCCTGAGTATGTCGGCTGCTGAGAAGGCAGATGAAAGGAGCTGGATAACACTGCCCGCGGAATGGCATCTCGCCCGATTCTACCTCTCAGAGGGGGAGCATGAGGTGGTGATTTCCCCGGCTGGTGGTTCACTTCCCGACCTGATCCACACCGTTAAAATTTCGCGTGAAAAACCGACTGTTATTGTTGCCCGCTTTACGGAAGATTCTTCCGGAGGAGAGGTCATCTCCTCTGCCGGTTCCACGCGGATTCAGAAATTAAAGGAGAGGGAGGAGGAACTCGAGAGAAACGCAGGTCGGGAGACCGGTAATGGATCTCTTCTCATTGAATTGGCACGAACCCGTCTGGCGCTTGGTCAGTACGATCTGGAACCGCTGATTCTGAAAGGGATGAAGAGGGGCGGAGACCCGGGAGAGGGGATTTGGATGCTTGTCCTGTTAAATGTCGTTAAAAACGAATATAATGAGGCTCTTCGGTGGGCGGAAAAGGGAGCCGATCTGCAAGGTGGAGATAAAGATCTCTTCCGTTTCTATCGTGAGGAACTCACCTTTCTGAAAGGCTCCCAAAAGAAGACCAATTTGGGCCGTAGAATTCCAACAAACAAAAATTTTGATCTGGCGAACGGGTTCCACCACTATCTCGCTGGTCTCAATGATGAGAAGGGAAAAGATTTTGAGGCGGCCACCAAGAAATTTGTCGAGGCCTATGGCAAGGGGTTGATCGGGAAGCCGATTGAGGACAAAATAATGGCGACCTTGGAGAAGACAGAACCCAAATTCAAGAAATCAGCCGAGGGAATGGCCCTTTATGACAAATTTGCCAGGGTCTATCTCGAGACCCATTAAGGGTTAAATTTCCAAGAACAAGAGGGATTGGCGTGCTGCATATTTTTTGCTATTTTGGATTAAAATTTGTGATACAATCGGTCCCTTAAATGAAGAGACTTTTTCTGGTAGTTCTCATTTTTATTCTTCCCTCCCTCGTGGGGGGGTTCCTTGTCCTTCGTCTCAATTTGGAGCAACTGACCGTTCTGGCCGACCGGGTTTTCGTGGGGCGATGTCTTTCTGTTGAAAAGGGAAAGGATAAAAACGGTCATCCCGTTCAGTATGTCAGTTTCAAGGTGAGTGAAAATCTCAAGGGAGAGAATGGGGAGACGGTGACCTTTAAACAGGTCAGGATGGAGACTCTTCCGCTGAACGCCTACGAGTCAGCCACAACCGCTTTCAGTGGGCTCCCTCAATATCAGGTGGGGGAAGAAGCGGTGATTTTTTTGAGTGGAGAGAGTGAATTGGGTTTAACGGCGCCTGTCGGTCTCGCACAGGGTAAATTTGATATTAAAGAAGATCAGCAAGGAAAGAGGGTTGTGGTCAATGGTCTCCAAAATCAGGGGCTGCTTTTGGGGCTCCGGAAAAGCCCTCGTTTCAAAGTGATGTCGCTTTCGACCGGGGAGAAGGCGCTTCTGGATGGGAATCCCAACAAGGCAGAGATTTCTTACGACGATTTTCTCTCCTTAGTCAAAAAGCTTTCTCAGTGACATTATGAGGAATAAGATCCCGTTATTTTTGGTATCTCTTTTTATTGTCTTATCGGGTGGTCTTGAGGCGTATGGCCCTCGTTCTGTCACGAACTCCGGCAATGTTGTTAAATGGAGCCTCCCGGTTCGGATCGATCTGGAGTCGGATCTGGATGTCCGCGGGAAGGATGTGACGGCCCTGATCAATGAAGGCTTGAATCAATGGGCTGACTTGTCCGAGTCGAACGTCACCTATACGCGAGAATCACTCGGTGTGGCGGTTGATGCCGATAATGTCTGTTGTTATTTATATGATTCCGCCGCTTGTCCGAGCGGTCCCACCGATGACGGCAAAAATCCGATTGTCATTGATGATGATGGAGCTGTTGTTGCGAAATTTTTTGGCTCCTCCAACAAGCTCACAACGCTCGGTTTTGCGGCAGTGATTGCCTACGATGCGACGACGGGTGCAGCGGTGAAAGGGGAGGCGGTTTTTAATGCCGCCTGTCTTAAAGGGGTGGAGCTCGCGGATTGCACGGCGGTCAACCTCAGTTTTGCTGAGGATGATTTTATCTCGTTTATTGTGCATGAGATTGGACATTTTCTCGGGTTGAACCATGCCCAGGTTAATCTGACGGAGGCGGATAACAGTACGACATCCGATGACGACAAGATCACCACGATGTACGCCTTCTTCATTCAGGGGAATGGGTCCAACTTCAAGACACCCGAAAGGGATGATCAGGTGGGGCTTGCCTTTCTCTATCCGGAGAGCAGTTTCACCTCTTCCACGTTCATGGCGGAGGGGACTGTTTTTGATACCAACGGCACGACTGAATTTGCCTGCGCCAATGTTATTGCCAGAAGCACAACTACTGATAAGACACGTACGGATGCGGTCTCCTTTGTCTCCGGTCAGCTTTGCCCGGGTGGTACCTTCAACGATACGTGTGATGGAAACTACCAGATTCAGGGATTGAGCCCCTCCTCGAGCTACACGCTGGAGGTCGAGGCGATTAATACCAGTTTTCGAGGCTCTTCGGGTATCCCTCCCTGTGAGGCGGCCGGGGAACAGCCAACTTTTACGTCCCAAACTCGTTCTGGTTCGATCTCCGGCTCTGCTGGCGGGACCTCCAGCGCAAATAATTTTACCTTGTCCGGTACCAGTGGGAACGTGAACACCCTCCTCCTCCCCCTTGACGATGAGGATCTTCCGGAACTAGAGAGGGAGACGATATCGGACGCGATTTTGGCGATCGAGGCAAAGAGCGCTACAACAGACTGTTCCACGTCAACCACAGGGACAGACAGTGCGGATAGTGGTGATACCGCGGGGAGTAACAATAGCTCCGGTTGTTCCCTGATCCGTTCGAATCAAAAATGAGGGCATCACGAGAAATTCAGATCGGTCGCCTCCGGCTTGGGGGACAAAACCGGATTGCCATTCAGAGCATGTGTGCCACCCGCACACAGGATCTGGAAGGGACCCGTCGGCAGATCAGGATTCTGACTGAAGCGGGAGCCGATCTAATCCGGGTTGCGATTGACAGCGCCAAGGATGCCGAGGCATTGCAACAGCTTTCCCGGGAGACGGATGTTCCTCTCTCGGTCGATCTGCAGGAAAATTATCGCTTGGCTGAGGTGATCGCCCCGTTTGTCCGGAAGATTCGTTACAATCCGGGACACCTCCATCATCATGAAAGAGAGAAGTCGAACAGGGAGAAGGTTGCCTGGATCGTGGAACAGGCGTCCAAAAATAGCTGTGCCATCCGGATTGGTGTGAATTGTGGTTCGATCGATCCCGTTTGGAAGGGGCGGTATCCCGATAATAATGAGGAGGCGATTGTTGGATCTGCCGTTGAACATTGTGAGATCCTGGACCGGCTTGGGTTTAAAAATTATCTCGTCTCGCTTAAGGATTCAGACCCGGCGGAGGTGATCAAGATTAATCGCCGGTTTCATCAGGTCCGTTCCGATGTGCCGATTCATCTGGGTGTGACCGAGGCGGGTATGCCGCCCGAGGGTATTATCAAGACAAGAATCGCTTTTGAACAACTCCTCTCTCAGGGGATCGGTGATACGGTCCGGATCTCTCTGACCGTTCCATTTGATCAGAAGGGGATGGAGATCGCCGTTGCCCGTGAGATTTTGACAGATATTGCCGAGGGGCGTTTCCGTTCCGTGCCCGATTTTGGAGACCAAAAACTCAATATCATATCGTGCCCCTCCTGCTCCCGTGTGGAGAATGAAAAGTTTGTGGAACTCGCCCAGGCCGTGAAAGAGATGTCTCAGTATGCCAAGGGACATGCGGTTACGATTGCGGTCATGGGTTGCCGTGTAAACGGTCCGGGTGAAACCGATGATGCTGATTTGGGGCTCTGGTGCGGCCCCAACCTTGTGAATCTCAAGAAAAAAGAGGACTCCCTTGGTAGTTATTCTTACGAAGAGATTCTCCCCCGCCTTCGTTCTGAATTGAATCGGTTGATCTCAGAAAAACGGGCATCTTAGGCTGTTGCCCCTCCAACGACCAGCTTCGGGATTCTGATGGTGGGTTGTGCATCACCAACCGGGACCCCCTGATTATCCTTGCCGCAGGTGCCGATTCCAAAACCGGAGTCGTTGCCGACCTTGTCAATAATCTGCAAGACTTTAGGCCCATTGCCAGTCAGCGTTGCCCCGCGAACCGGATCTCCGATCTTTCCTTTATCGATCAGATACGCCTCGTTGACTTCAAAGATGAAGTCCCCGTTCACCGTATTGACCTGTCCTCCCCCCATCTTCTTGACAAAAAGTCCCCTCTCCGTGGAGCGTAAGATCTCCCCCGGGTCATCATGGCCAGGAAGGATCATCGTATTGGTCATCCGGCAGATCGGTTTATGGCGGTACGACTCACGACGACCGTTGCCGGTGGAGCGAGCCCCATTTTTCATCGCCATCCGACGGTCGAACATATAATTTTTGAGGACCCCTTTTTCAATTAAAACGGTCCGTTCGGCAGGGGTCCCCTCATCATCAAAGACAAAAGAGCCCCGCTTATTCGGAACGGTCGCGTCATCCACGACTGAGATCTTCTCATTTCCAACCGTCTGGCCGATCTTCTTGTGATAGACGGAGAGCCCCTCACAGGCCAGGTCGGCCTCTAAACCGTGTCCAACCGCCTCGTGAACCATTGTTCCTCCAGCCTCCGAAGAGAGGACAATGGGCATCGTTCCGGCGGGGGCCCTGCGGGCGCAAAGCATCCGGATCGCCTGTTCACACGCCTTTTTGGCGACCTCTTCGGGCGGATTCTCCTCCAGTAGTTCCAGACCAACAAGTCCACCGACCGGATGGTATCCGGTCTGAAGCTCTCCATTTTTACCGGCCACCACCTGAAGATAATAGAGGGTGTAGATTCGGTGGTCGCATGCCAGTTCCCCGTTGGAGTGGGCGATCTCCACCTTTTTCTGGATGTCGGCATAGAGCACCTTCACCTGTTTGATCCTTGGATCAAAACTCCAGGCAACCTCTTCACCCCTCCGGATAAACTCGCTTTTTTTCTGGAGGGAGAACCGGGACGGATCCCTCTGAATGGTGACTGTCCAAGGGGAGGGGATCGCATGAACGGTTATTGGCTCTTTGAACTTTCCCGCATGGACCGCCGAGGCGATTCGATCGGCCAATTCGAGGAGTGATCTCTCCGAGATTTCATTGGTGAAACCATAGGCTGTCTTTCCATTCCATAAGACCCGGATTCCGATGCCGGAATCAAGGGAAGGTGTGATTTTATCGAGGCGGCGCTCCTCCGAGATTAATTGGAGGGACTCTGTCTCCTCGGCATAAATCTCGGCATAGTCCCCGCCGTGAAAAAGGGCTTTCTGCAGGATTTTTTTGAGATCAAAATTTTCGATCATTGTTCCCCCCGGATGCGTACGTAACACGGGGCCTCACAAGTCGGCAACCTGAATTTCCCCGCAACCCCTTTTGAGGAGAGGTCGAATAGGTCCTTGATTAACGGAAGGGGAGTCAATGATCAAAAATTACATCAACGGCCAGTGGGGTGAGAGTCAGGGACGTGAATCGGTTGAGGTGGTGAACCCTGCCACAAAGGAGCTTTTAGATCGGTGTCCGTTAGGAACTCCTGGGGATGTTGATCGAGCGGTTCAAGCCGCATCAAGCGCCTTTGTTTCCTGGCGCAGGACGCCAGTCATTGACCGTGTTCAGCCATTTTTTCGTCTTAAGACCTTGATGGAAGAGAATCTTCCGGCGCTTGCCCGCCAAGTCACGATTGAGAATGGCAAGATCCTTGCTGAGGCGATCGGGTCAGTTCGTCGTGCGATCCAAATGGTGGAGACCGCCTGCGGGATGCCGTCCCTCATGATGGGGCAGTTCTCCGAGGACATTGCCGGAGAGATCGATTGTCTCTCTGTCCGTCAACCCATTGGCGTTTTTGCCTCAATCAACCCATTCAACTTTCCTGCCATGGTCCCGTTCTGGTTTTGGCCGTTCGCCGTTGCAGCCGGCAACACGTTCATTGTGAAACCGAGCGAGAGAGTTCCTCTCACACAAATCAAAATTTTTGAGCTTATTGAAAAGGCCGGTTTCCCCAAAGGGGTTATCAACATGGTGCAAGGAGGGAAGGAGGTTGTAAACGCCCTTCTGGCCCACCCCACTATCAAAGGCATCAGTTTTGTCGGCTCCACGCCGGTTGCCAAGTATGTTTATCAGACAGGGACGGCGAATCTGAAACGGGTTCAGGCGTTGGGCGGGGCCAAAAATTCTATGGTCGTGCTGCCGGATGCCTCACTGGAGAAGTCGGCCCGCGTTGCGTTTGAATCGATTACCGGTTGTGCGGGGGAGCGTTGTCTGGCCGGCTCAGTGGTCATTTGTGTTGGAGATGAGGTTGACCGGAAATTTCGTGATCTGGTTATCCCGATTGCGAGCGACACCATTGTGGGAAACGGGCTTGAGGCTCGGGTTCAGATGGGTCCTGTCATTTCGGAGGCGGCCAGGGAGAGGATCAAGGGGCTGATCCAATCAGCCGTCGATGAAGGAGCCGATCTCCTTCTGGATGGCCGGAAAAATTTGGGTGACCTGCCTGGTTTCTTTCTCCGCCCGACGGTCATTGGAGGTGTTCGTCCAGGGATGAGGATTGCAGAAGAGGAGATTTTTGGTCCGGTTGTCTGTCTTGCCAAGGTCGATTCATTTGACGACGCGATCCGGTGGATCAACAGCTCTCCGTATGGAAATACGACGACCCTTTTTACGACGAGTGGTGCGGCGGCGCGGAAATTCAGTTACGAAGTTGATCCGGGGATGGTCGGTATCAACATCGGTGTTCCGGCCCCGATGGCGTTCTTCTCATTTGGAGGAAGAAAGGATTCATTTTTTGGCGATGTGAAGGCGCATGGAAATCAGTGCATTAACTTTTTTACCGATACCAAGGTGATTACCGAGCGTTGGTTGAAGGATTCGAGTATTTGGTGAGGGTTTAAAAAAGAGGTTTTATGGCGACTCTCTTAATCAAGGGCGCTGAAGTGGTTACGGCGACAGATCATTACAAGGCTGATGTCTACATTGTTGGCGAACAGATCCAGACGATTGGTAAAGATCTGAGACTTTCAGCTGACCGGGTCATTGATGCAACCGGCTGTTACCTTTTTCCTGGCGGGATTGATCCCCATACCCATATGGAGCTTCCGTTCATGGGGACATTCGCAAGCGACGATTTTGAAACGGGCACCTTGGCTGGCCTGCATGGGGGGACAACAACCATTATTGATTTTGCCATCCAGACCCAGGGAGATACCCTCCATCATGCCCTGAATCAGTGGCATGAGAGGGCGGATGGAAAAGCGGTTGGCGATTATGCCTTTCACATAGGTGTCACTGATTTTAATGAAAAGAGCCGTGTCGAGATTCGGGAATTAATCGAGAAGCGAGGCGTCACTTCCTTCAAGACCTTCATGGCGTACAAAGGGGCGCTCATGATCGATGACCGCCAGATGGTGGGGCTTTTTGCTGAACTGAAGAAATATGGTGGAATTCTCACGACGCATGCCGAAAATGGTGATCTCGTTGATCACCTGATTCAAAAAAACAGGGAGGCTGGCAACAAAGCACCGAGGTTTCATCCGTTGTCACGCCCTGCAATTTGCGAGGCGGAGGCGACAGGGCGCGTTATTGATCTGGCCTACGAGGGAGGGCACCCCCTTTATATTGTGCACATGACTTGTGAAGAGGCGCTTGATCGTGTGAAGAATGCCTCCTTCCGTCGGCAGACGGTTTTGGCCGAGACCTGCATTCAATATCTGTTGCTCGATGAGTCACTTTATTTTCAGGAAGGTTTTGAGGGGGCGAAGTACGTCATGAGTCCGCCGCTCCGTAAGCAAAAAGACAGGGAGGCGTTGTGGGAGGGGGTCAATCAGGGCTTGATTTTGACCGTTGCCACGGATCATTGCCCATTCTGCATGAACCAGAAGGAGATGGGGAGGGATGATTTCTCCAAGATTCCAAACGGGGCCCCTGGCGTTGAGAACCGGATGGAACTCCTCTTCTCCGAGGGGGTTTTGAAGAACAGGATCTCTTTAAACAAGTTTGTTCAGGTCTCTTCGACCAATGCCGCAAAGATTTTCGGATTGTTCCCCAGGAAGGGAACGATTGCCGTTGGATCAGATGCTGACGTGGTTATCTTTGATCCAGAGGCCGAGCATACGCTATCTGTCAAAACCCATCACATGCGGTGTGATTACAGTGCCTATGAAGGATGGAAGGTTCGCGGAAAGTGCCGGACAACGATCTTGCGTGGTCGCGTGGTGATCGATGAAGGAAAGGTTTTTGTCGAGAGAGGGTCTGGGCAGTATTTGATGAGGAATCCTCATAACCCCCTCTTAAGGCTTCGGCCGTGAGCTCAGCCGAACGGTAAGAGGGGGTAGGGGGCGTTATGGATAATGAAGGAGATAACAACATGTCACGCATAGTCAAAGCGGCCGTTCTTCAGGTTGCAAATAAACTGGCTACGGATCTCCCCTGTGAAAAACATCGGGAGGCGATGATTGAGGCGCATCTTCCCTATATCCGGGAGGCCGGTTCCAAGGGGGTTCAGGTTCTGTGCCTTCAGGAGGTCTTTACCGGCCCTTATTTTTGTCCATCACAAGACTCCAAGTGGTACGGTCTCTCCGAAAAGATCCCCGACGGACCGACCACACAGCTCATGAAGGAGTATGCCAAAAAGTACAACATGGTCTTAATCCTCCCTCTTTATGAGGAGGAGATGACAGGAGTTTATTACAACACCGCAGCCGTGATTGACGCCGATGGAAAATATCTCGGCAAGTACCGCAAGAATCACATCCCGCAGGTCGCCGGCTTCTGGGAGAAATTTTTTTTCAAACCCGGAAATCTTGGTTATCCGGTTTTTCAGACCGCCTATGGCAAGGTTGGTGTCTACATCTGCTATGATCGTCATTTTCCCGAGGGGGCTCGGTGTCTCGGCTTGAACGGTGCCGAGGTGGTTTTCAATCCGTCCGCAACGGTTAAGGGGTTGTCCCGTTATCTTTGGGAGATAGAGCAACCGGCCCACGCCGTTGCGAATGGCTATTTCGTTGGGGCGATCAACCGGGTCGGCAAGGAAGGTCCATGGAATGTCGGTGAGTTTTACGGCTCCTCCTACTTTGTGAGTCCACGAGGGAAAATTATTGCCCAGGCCTCAGAGGACAGGGATGAATTGCTTATGGCCGATCTTAATCTGGATGAGATTCGCGAAGTGCGAGATTTGTGGCAGTTTTATCGGGATCGGCGGCCGGAGACCTACAAAACAATGGTGGAGTTATAGGATCTAAGAGGGGGTCTCCCCTTAAGATAAGGGGAGGTGGGGAGGGGATATGAAATCAGAGGGTCTATTCTGATGTTACAAAGGACCAACGAAGATCTCATTGAGAAGCGAAAAAAATATTTCGTTCCCACGGCCTACCTTTACTATCGGGAACCGATCCAGCTGGTTCGGGCCAAAGGGGTTCATGTTTGGGACGAGAAAGGAAGGGAGTATCTTGATGCAATCGGGGGAATTGTTTCGATCTCTGCCGGTCACAACCACCCACGGATCAATAAGGCACTGCTGGAGATGCTCGAGGGTGACGAAATCCAGCACACGAGTGCTATTTATCTGACACGCTATCCGGTTGAACTGGCTGAGGCATTGCTCGAAGAGGCGCCCGCCGGTTTAAATCGCGTCATGTTCACCAACTCCGGGTCGGAGGCGAACGAGTTTGCCTTCTTGGCCGCCCGCCAGGCAACGGGGGAGTCGACCGTTGTCAATCTCCGGCATGGTTATCATGGTGGGACCTCCGGGACCTTGGCCCAGTGTGGGCACCACACCTGGCGGTTTCGTTCCCAGCCGGTTGCTGCAACAACATCGGCCCTGGAACCTTATTGTTATCGATGTCCCTTTAATAAAACGCCGGACAGCTGCTCCCTGGAGTGTGCCAAGAATGTTGAAACGACGATTCAGACCACGACGCATGGAAAGATTGCCGCCTTCATTGCAGAACCGGTGATGGGCGTTGGTGGTTTTATAACGCCTCCGGATGATTATTTTCACGAAGTCGTAAAGATCGTTCATCGTTACGGCGGTCAGTATATCAGTGACGAGGTCCAGACCGGTGTCGGTCGTTCCGGCGGCTCCTTTTTCATGACAAAGGAGATTGGGATCGACGCCGATATTATCACGATGGCGAAGGGACTGGGGAACGGTGCCCCTGTCGGTGCTGTCCTTCTCAAAACGGGAGTGGTTGAGGGGATGAAGGGAAAGTTTCATTTCAATACCTTTGGCGGTGATCCGTATCAGTCACGACAGGCAACGGAGAACATTAATATTATTCGTGAGGAAAGGCTTATTCAGAATGCCCAACGGATGGGAACGAGACTCAAAGAGGGGCTTCAAGATTTGATGAAGAGGCATGAGTTGATTGGAGAGGTCAGGGGGCGTGGCCTATTGGTTGGAATTGAATTAGTCAAGGATAGAAAGACAAAGGCGTATGCCCCCGAAGAGACAGTCGAATTGATGGAGTTGTGCAAAGAGGAGGGGGTTCTTGTTGGTAAGGGAGGTCTCTTTGGTAATGTTATCAGGATAGCACCGCCGCTTTCCATCAGTAGCGATGAAATAGATTTATTAGTTCAGACCATCGACAGATCTCTTGGTAAAATTTCAAAGAAGGGGTAATTTATGGAGAACAGTCTCATCAATCCGGACATTGCACCAGTCCCGTGTGAGAAGAGGACCTGGAGCGCCTTGCACTTTTTCTCGCTCTGGGTCGGGATGGCGGTCTGTATCCCGACTTACATGCTCGCCTCGTCGCTGATTGATGGTGGGATGAATTGGTCTCAGGCGATCCTGACGGTTTTGCTGGGGAACAGCATTGTCCTGATCCCGATGATCTTAAATGGCCATGTCGGTGTGAAATATGGGATTCCTTACCCTGTCTTTGCCCGGGCCAGTTTTGGAATCCGTGGTTCAAATATCGCGGCGATGCTTCGGGCGATCGTTGCGTGTGGCTGGTTTGGGATCCAGACCTGGATTGGCGGCGCGGCGATTTACAGTGCTGTTCTTGTCCTCTGGCCGGAGGCGGCAAATCTTCCAACGGTCCTGCCGGAATTTATTGGTGTCGGGCTCGTTCCGTTTCTCTGCTTCCTTCTTTTTTGGCTGATCAACCTCTATTTTATCTGGAAGGGGACCGAATCGATCAAATGGCTCGAGACTGCCTGTGCGCCGTTTCTGATCCTCTGTGGATTGGCCCTGCTTGGTTGGGCGATCATGAAGGCGGATGGATTGGGACCGATCTTGTCCTCTCCGTCCCGGTTTGAGACCTCCGATGCCTTTTGGGCCTTTTTTGTCCCCGGTCTGACCGGAATGGTCGGCTTTTGGGCAACGCTCAGTCTGAACATTACCGACTTTACGCGGTATGCGGCGAATCAGAAGTCTCAGGTCGTAGGGCAGGCGTTAGGGCTGCCAACGACGATGACCCTTTTTGCCTTTATCGGGGTTGTTGTAACGAGTGCGACGGTTATTCTCTATGGCGAGGCGATCTGGGATCCCGTCCTGTTGGTCCGGCGGTTTGATTCTCCAATGATCGTTCTGGTCTCAATGTTTGCCGTTTTGATCGCCACGCTGTCCACCAATGTGGCGGCGAATGTTGTGGGACCGGCCAATGACTTTTCTAATTTGAGCCCTTCCCGCATCAGTTTCAAGCAGGGGGGGTATATCACCGGACTGATCGGGATTTTGATGATGCCGTGGAAACTGGTGAAAGATCCGTCGGGATACATCTTTACCTGGCTGATCGGCTACTCGGCACTGCTCGGGCCGATTGGAGGGATTCTCCTCGTTGATTACTATCTTGTCCGACGATGTGAACTCTCCGTCAACGATCTCTATCGCCGGGGTGGGGCCTATTGGTACAGAAATGGGATTAACTGGAGGGCGGTTGTTGCATTTCTTTTAGGTGTCTTGCCGAACCTTCCCGGCTTTTTGACCCAGGTAAAGGTTCTCGATCTCTCTAACTACCCTCTGTTGATTTCATTCTATCACTACGCCTGGTTCATCGGCTTCTTCCTCGCAGGGGTCAGTTACTATCTCTTCTCACTGATTGAGCGGACAGAAGCAGAGGGAGAGACTGAAACCGAAGAGGTGACGGTTTAGTTCTTATGACAGCTTTACTCGGTCGCCCGCTTCTGCTTCCGCTAACCAACGGATTAGGTCAAAGGTTCGTCCCGGTCCTCGTGCCATCGACATCGCTGTTGGATCTTGAGTCCCCAGAGTTAGAATTCTTGAAAAAACTTCATAAGTCTGAGGGTCGCCATAAATAGCGATAATGATTTTTTGGGGTATAGTGTTCGGTTTTGCAAGTCGGAATTGTTCTACGGCGTGGAGGATCGTCCAAGCAGACTGGGCTGGTGTTAGTTTGCCAATGATGCCTGTCCCCAAAGCAGGAATGACAACTGAATCAATTCGATGTTCGCTCGCGGTTTGAAGGGCACTGAGTACAGATTTTAATATGGTGAATGCTTCGTCTTGCGGTGTTCCAGGGTTTCCAACACTCACGACATTAAGAAGATATTTTGACTGACCCCCTCCACTTTGAGTCAGAGTACAAGTGCCCCAGGGAACGTCAATGCCCCGATTTCGATTGATATCGGCAATTCTGGCATAATCCCTCATTCCCTGGACGGCACCTGATCGGTAGATAGCAGCCCCAACACCGCCATTGGAGGCACCGCCTTTAAAATGTGGGACAACATAGGCATCGGCCTTAATCGTTGTCATGTCCCCCATAATAATGGCGGTCTCTTCGCCGGTGTTTACCCCTGCCTTAATAGTTTTTGTTTTAATGCCACAACGTTCCAGTAAAGCTGCAAGGGTATCAGTGCTTCCTGTTACCCCAGAAGGAGATCGTCTTGACCAAAGCGTTCCTGCAACAAAAGCGGTTCCGGCAATAAAAGAGAGGGTATTTATTATAGTTCTATTTTTGGCGTAAAAGGAGAGGAGGATTTCTCTAATTTCTCCGCCTGAAGAATGATCCCCGGAATCAGTTATCGGGTTTTTTGGGGAAGCGCCGGGTTTTTGAGCAATTGTGATAACGCTCATAAAATTACTTTATCCTCTCAAGAGGCCTGCAAGACCGCCAAGATGGCCCGTCTCATGCAGGACAACATCAGAATCAGCCAATCTTCCCCCAGAAAAAACCATTGTGCCACCAGGGGTGAAAAAGGCGTTCAGACCCGTTGCTGCAAATAAATCATCCCCCTCAACAACTAAGCCATCTACTCCTAACCTATCCACGTCTCTCCATAGAGCACCTGCGACAGAGCTTCGAAGAGCACCAACTTTTCGGGCAAGAGCGGTTTCAACTGGTTCAAAAAAGAGTGTATCTCCATCAATCACCCGGGTAACGACCTGACCTGTATGTCGACTAAAAGGGCCTGTCGGTTTTAATAAAACCGCTTCTAGCTTTGTGATCAATCTCAATGCCTCAAAACCAGCTCCTATTCTTCGCATGAGTGACATAGTCCCTCCCTTTTATTTTTTAAGTGCCGAGTAGCTGGTTTTGTTTTCGGGGGGGGCAAGAAATGTTGCGAAGCATTTCTTATCTTGATATTATTTTTTAACAATACTATTATTAATATCTGTTATGAGTAAAACCATCTCTACCAGCATCTCACTCCCACTCCCTCTGGAAAAGGCCGTTCAAAAGGAGGCCCGGGCGGAGCATCGGACCAAGAGCGGGTTCATCCAGGAGGCTATCCGCTATTACCTGGAGGCCAAGCGATGGAAGAGACTGCAAAGAGAGACGGCGGAACGGGCACGTCAGCTCGGAATTCGTTCCGAAGAAGATGTTGAAGAGCTCGTTGACTCGGTACGCACGTGAAGATCGTTTGTGATACCAATGTTCTTATTTCCGCCTACATCTTTCCGGGCGGGCCTCCAGAGGAGATAATCAATCTAGCAAGGGTCAAGGAGGTTACGCTCTGTATTTCACCTGACATTGTGACTGAATTCAAAAAAGTCCTTCTCATGAAATTCAAGCATACTGAGAGAGAGGCGGATGACCGTGTGGAACGCCTGACACAGATTTCCGAGATCGTTTATCCCAAGGAAAGAATAAGTCTCATTCAGAGAAAAGATTCCGATAACCGGATTCTGGAGTGTGCCCAAGCGGCTGAGGTTGATTACCTGGTTTCTGGAGACAAGAGGGACATTCTCCCACTTGGAAAAATTGGTCAAACCGAGATCCTAACGGCTACCGTATTTCTCGAAAGATACAAAGAACGAAATACTCGCTAACGGTTTAAGAATCCAGTGGTTCAAAACGGGCCTGGAAGAACCGCAGGTATTTTGGTTCATAAACCATCCGGAGTCCGCGAATTTTTTCTCTCCGGTTCCAGACCGCCTCTACGGCCTCTACCGTTACGTCACAGTGGGCCTGCGTGTAAACACGGCGTGGAAAGGTTAACCGAACAAGTTCAAGCGCCGGATAGTGATGATCCCCCGTCTTGCTGTCTCTTCCAGCGGATACGATGCCACGCTCCATAGAGCGGATTCCGGATTCCCGATAGAGCTCTGAGGCGAGCGCCTGGGCCGGGAATGAGGTTTGTGGAAGGTGGGGAAGAAAGCGCTTGGCATCAAGAAAAACCGCATGTCCACCGATCGGGACGATAATCGGGATGCCCTGCTCGATCAGTCTTTCTCCGACATACTCCACCTGACCGATCCGGGCCTGGATATGCTCCTCCTTGACGGCCTCTTCCATTCCACGTGCCATCGCCTCCATATCACGCCCCGCCATCCCTCCATAGGTATGGAGCCCCTCATAGATCACGACGAGATTTCTCGCCTCCTCAAAGAGGGCCTCGTCATTGAGGGCCAGAAAACCGCCGATATTAACCAGGAGATCCTTTTTGGCACTGACGGTGGCCCCGTCCGTGTAAGAACAGATCTCCTTAAGAATTGAGGCGATGCTCCTGTTTTCATATCCAGGCTCTCTCACACGGATAAAATGGGCATTTTCTATCGCACGGGTGGCGTCAAAAATGATTTTGATGCCGTGGTGGGCCGTTAACTCTCGAACCGCCCGAAGATTTTTGATTGAGATCGGTTGACCTCCGGCCATATTGACCGTGGCGGCAACCGTGACATAAGGGATCCGGTTGGGTCCCACCTTTTTGATAAGATCTCCAAGCTTCTGGAGATCAATATTTCCTTTGAACGGGTGTTCGGAGGTAGCGTTGTGGGCCTCGTCGATGATCACATCGACAAAGGTTCCTCCGACCAGCTCCTGATGGAGCCGCGTTGTCGTAAAATACATGTTGCCGGGGATGAAGTCGCCCGGCTTGATCAGGAGTTTTGAGATCAGATGTTCGGCGCCTCTCCCCTGGTGGGTCGGAATGAGATAACGATACCCGTAATAAGTCCGCATGTTTCGTTCCAAGGCGTAAAAATTCCGGCTTCCGGCATACGCCTCGTCGCCGAGCATCATCCCGGCCCACTGATAATCACTCATCGCATTGGTGCCGCTGTCGGTGAGCAGATCGATATAGACATCCTCCGCCCGTAGCAGAAAGGTATTGTAGCCAGCCTCCCGAAGACGCTCTTCCCGCTCTTCAGGTGACGTCTTTTTCAGGAGCTCAACGACCTTGATCCGAAACGGCTCAGCCCATGAACGCTTATGGAGCATGCTCCGGTCCTATCCTGTTTTGAGGCTCTCTTCAAGAACTTCAGATAGGCAACGTCAGGCGGTTTTTCGGAGCGGGTTTTTCGGGTGATCGGGCCAGGTCAATTTGGGGAGGCCTCGATCAATAGAAACCATCGTGATACAATCCTCCACCGGGCAGACGTGACTGCAGAGATTGCAGCCGACGCAATGATCTTCAATAATCTCTGGGATACGGGAGCCGGGGTTCAAACGGATCGATTGATGGGCCCCATCCTCACAGGCGATGTAACAAAGCTGGCAGGCAATACACTTTTTCTCATCAATATGGGCGATCACCTTGTAATTTAAATCAAGATTTTCCCATCGCCGGAGTTTCTTGGCCGCGATGCCTGTTAAATCGGTTGGGCGCCGCATCCCTTTTTCCTCAAGATAATTTGAAAACCCGTCGATCAAGTCGGTTACGATCCGGAAACCGTAATGCATCACGGCAGTGCAGACCTGAACGGTCGAGGCGCCCATCAGGAAAAATTCAACGCAATCGGCCCAGGTCTCGATACCGCCGATACCGGAGATCGGGAGCTTGAAGTCAGGGTGGTTGTAAAGCTCGGAGACCATATTCAGGGCGATCGGTTTGACCGCCGGACCGCAGTAACCGCCATGGCTTGAAAAGCCGCCGACACGAGGGTTCGGTTCCATCGTTTTCAGGTCAATGCCAGTGACCGAATTGATGGTGTTGATCAGTGAAACGGCGTCGGCCCCACCCCGTTGTGCCGCGAGTCCTGCGGCGGTGATATCCGTGATGTTGGGAGTCAGTTTGACAATGACCGGTTTGGTCGCCGCCTCTTTCACCCATGAGGTGATCTTTTCGGCGACAGCCGGATTCTGGCCAACGGCTGATCCCATGCCCCGCTCGCACATCCCGTGGGGACAGCCGTAGTTCAGCTCAAAACCGTCCACACCGACATCCTCACACCGCCTGATGCCGTCGTGCCATTCCTCTTTCCCCTCGAACATGAGTGAGGCGATCAACGCATGATGGGGGAAGTTCTTTTTGACCTCGGCCATTTCAGCCAGGTTTGCCTCGAGAGGTCGATCGGTAATCAGCTCAATGTTGTTGAATCCCATCATCCGCTTGTCACGGTAATGAAGGGCCCCGTACCGACTGGAGACATTGACAATCGGTTGGCCCAGGGTCTTCCAGACGGCCCCACCCCAACCGGAGCGGAACGCCTTCATGACCTGATACCCTGTGTTGGTTGGTGGCGCCGAGGCGAGCCAGAAAGGGTTTGGGGATTTGATTCCGGCAAAATTAACATTGAGATCGATCATAAAAGTTTCCTCTTAAAATAGGAGTCAATCCCTCGTGCGGCTTCACGCCCATGGGCGACCGCATGGACCACCTCCTTGCCGCCGTTGACGCAGTCACCACCGGCAAAATATCTCTCATTCGTCGTTTCAAAATCTTTGTTCACCTTGATCTTTCCATTCTCCAATTCCAGGCCGGGGATCGATTTTAAAAAGGAGAGTTGTTTTTCCTGGCCGGTCGCGAAAATGACCATGTCGCATGAGAGGAGGCCCCCCTCACCCCATCCCTCTCCCTCGAGGGGAGAGGGTGATAATTGAATACCTTCAACTTTCTTGTTCCCAAGGATTTCTACCGGCGTTGCCTGGAATATCAGCTGAACCCCATGTTGTCTCGCCAGTTCCACCTCAAAATCGTAGGCGCTCATCTTGTCTTCAGTTCGGCGGTACACGAGAGTCACTTGGCTTCCAAGCTTTGCTGATTCAACCGCGGCGTCGATTGCTGTGTTGCCACCACCGATCACAACAACGCGACGCCCTATCGGTACCCTGAGATTGTTCTTTCTCAAGTTGTAGATGAAGTCGGAGGCGGCGAAGGCCCCTTCTTTTTCAATGCCGGGCAGGGGAGGGGGCCTGGTCTCCCCAAGACCAATCCCGATAAAAATGGCATCAAATCTCTTCTCAAGCGGTTTCAAGGCATTGGTTTCAATCTGTTGGCCTGTTTTGATCTCAAAACCGATTTCGGCAACATAGGCGACTTCACGATCGGAGCTTTGATTGGAATATTTGTAGGGTGCGACGCCGTAACGATTTAAACCACCTGCCTTTTCACTCGCCTCAAAAACAACCGCTTCATGTCCCAGAACAGTCAATTCATGGGCACAGGCAAGACCTGCGGGACCGGCGCCAAGGATCGCAACCCTCCGGCCGGAAGGTCTTCCCTTTTTGAAGAAATGGATGTTTTGGTCGATCGTCTTCGCTGTGGCGTAGCCTTGAAGTCGTCCGATCTCTATCGGGTTCTTGTTCATTCCTAAATAAACGCACGACCCTTCGCACAAGACCTCCGTCGGGCAGACATCGGCGCAGGATTGCCCCAGAATATTCTGGGTAAAAATTGTCTTGGCGGCCCCTTTCGGATTTCGGGTCATGATCTGCCGGATGAACATAGGAATATCGATAGAGGTCGGGCAGGCGTTGATGCAGGGGGCATCGTGGCAAAAGAGACAACGGGACGCCTCCCCCATCGCCTCCTGATCGGTCATTCGGGGCTTAATCTTGGCGAATCTCTCTTGAAGTTCCTGTTCGGAAAGAGTTGGTAGTGGTATCCCCGCCATGATGCTTGTTTAATCGATTTTCAGGCGGGGTGGTTGTGTTAAAACTGGGCTGTTTGCAGGTAGTCAATAGGACCAGTGTGCTGGAGTTTATCCGCCTCCGCCAGAAAACCCTGCCGTCTTGCGGCGGAGAGATTCATTGCTTTGCGCACTACTACCACTTACCAAACAAATGAGACAGGTCGACTGTCACTCCAAAGTCAACTCTTTCTCCACCTACTTCATGGCCTAAACCAAGTGTAAGTCCAAGACGAGGTGCTTCGCATCCAAGTGAAGAATTGCCGGTATTAAATCCGCAGTTGAATACGGGCTCCGCTGCTGAATATTCTGCACAGTTCTCCTCAGCAGAGGTTCTCCTTACCCTGACCTTATCTCCCGGATAGATCCAGTTTCCTTCGGCATCCCGTTTTGGACCCCCTGGGGTTTGTGTCGTTAGGTGAGGGTTTTCTTCCAAAACTTGTTTTAAAACTTGATCATTCCTGCCGGCAATCTCTCCCAAAGTATCACCTTTTCTAACAATAACGACTACCCGATCCTGAATAAGAGCCTTTGCGGCGGCCAGTTTTTCTGGGGCAATAGAGCCCCGTTTTACTCGATCAGCGTTGTGGCAATAAGCCCCTTCGCTTTCACTACAATACTTGGTGAAGAATTTATCGCCATTGTTCGTGATTTCTACCTGGGTAGTTGTCCCTATGGCATTCGTTTGAGTTGCCTTGATTCCTCCCTCACGGGTAATCCTAATGGTGGCACAATCGGGGAGATCAGTTCCTAATGCCTCCCCAATTGACTCAACATGAGATTGGGCTTCTTCGGTACAATGGCCGATTGGTTTAGTGACACTCATAGGTAACCTCCTTCAAAATTATTGGCTGTTTTATTATCGTATCTGGCGTCAGTCCGGGTGCCTTAAAAACAACATAATTCCTACGCAGAAAATTGATCATTATTTTCAAGCAGTTAAATAGAGTATGACTGATCAATCAGTTTCAAGATCTCAGGGCCGTTTACGGTCCAATCATGGAGAAGGTAGTGGGCACCGCTTGTGACTAAAGGATAACTTCGATAATCCCAATCTTTTCCACGTCCTTGAGGAATACCAAAGTTAATTCCACCGGCCTCTGATACAGACATCATCCCATCTGGGGTATCATTAAAGAAAAGGATCTGCGCTCCTGGATATTTTTTCCGGACCCTCTCTACCACCGCCTCCCGAAATCGATGCCGATCCAAAGTCCCCTGAAAAGATTCTTTTGTCAGGATATCCTCCTCTTGAAACAGGCGGAGGATTCCACTTTCGGCAAGCTGGTCTACTGTTCTTTTGCGTGGTGTATGGGCGAATGTTCCAGCCACCATCGGAACACCTTTGGCATGAAGAGCCTGTAAAAATTCGACCGCCCCTGGCAGCGCCTCGAGAGGTGAATGAAGCCCCACATTTCTTCTTTCCTCCTGAAATAATTTTTGGACCTCATCAACGGTTGTTCCTGCCTTAAGGGCGGCGACTCTTTGCAAGACTTCACTGTCGGTGGCGCCATAGGTTATCCCTTCCATCAAATGGGTGACAGCCTCATCATCGAGTCGTTCATCAAGCCGCTGACAAACACGTCCCATCGCCTTTTTCCAGTTCGGTTTTGCCAACGTTCCATGCAGATCAAAAATCGCTATAACAGGCTGTTGGATCGAAGGGACTTCTTCTCGTACACGAACCAGACCTCTTCTTGTAATAACATCATTTGCTTCTGGTTCTGACATCCCCACCGGCAGAATTTGGCCCTGTTCGTTGGTTCGAATGTAGGCGCTCTTAAAGTTTTCTGGGAGGATGGCGTAGACATCGTTGTTGCCCAGAGAGACCAAAACACTTCCGGTCGGGGCATAGGCCCAAGCACCCCACGGTGAACGATATCGAATCGGCTTTGTTATCTTGACCATCTTGGTTGCTGTTGAACGAGGCCGATAAATAGCCTCACGTAGACCATCCTCGACGTAATAGCGTGCCCTAAATTTTGTATCGCTCAAGAAGTATTTATCCCCTTGGCTTGTGGTGATCTTCCAATCCCCCTCATTGGCAATATTGAAAGTCGATCGAAATTTTCCATTTTGACTGATTGTCTCCAACATTTCTCCAGTCTTTGCCCGTTCAGCGCGAACTGGTTCGATCTTCTTGCCCCAGAAGAATTCAGAATCAAGCCAGTCTGCATTTGGTTTCTCAGCAGAGAAATCGATTGCTGAAGGTTCGATGCGCAGGAAACGGTCACGGTCTTCCCGATCCCATCCGATGATCGAATTTCGGTTGTTCCGTCCTTCTGCATCGCGGGCAACCCATGTCCAGCCCTCATAATCAAAAATTGGTTTCCCCTCTTTGCCAACAACCCGATTGATTCCATTTCCTATTCGGTTCAACTTGTCTCGACTAAACTGGATCTTGACGAAGGTCCGAACAATTGGACGATTTGTTCTGTTCGTGTCCGGAGTATGAATATCATAGGGTGTCATTCGGAGCAGCTCATAGGGCTTATAAGTAAGAGGAGTTTTGCCGTCAGCCAGGCGGTCAAACTGTTTTAGTACCGCTCTGAAATTGGTTGCATCGACCCCATCCAGAGGAAAAGGGCCTGGTAGAAACAACGTTGGGAGATCATCACAGACGACGTAGGTATTGTCGCAGATGACCCGCCGGGTCAAATCACTTGTTTCAGGAGAGACAAATGCGTCTCCGTGCCAACCGACCCGTCGCTGCGCCTTGCCCGGTTGAACCGTTTTTTGATCGACAGTGAAATAGACATAGTAGCTATCGTCGAAGTCAGGGTTAATGGCTCGCTCATGTTCGACAGCCCGTTGAATTACTTCTTGATATTGTGCGAACGCCCTTGGAATTGCCCATCCCTTGCCCGGCATTCGAATCGCCATGTCCAAAACCCTGAGTTCGCGTTGATGACTAAATCTTCTCTTGTCCTGAAGGGTGCCAACCCGAGAGGGGAGGTGTTCACGGTGGTATTGAGTTGTATCCCACGTCACCATTGTGAGAAGTTTTTGAGGGTCGGAGTATCCGGGATTTAGCTCCAGAGCTCGATGACGAATCTGTTCACGGTGATCTACCGGAAACGGTTTTTCCAAAAAAGAGGTGTCAATCCCTTCTTCCCAGAGTTGGTCAGTGATCGATTGGCGGTATCTTGATTCGAGATTTAATGTTTTTGTCCGAACCCTGCCTTGTCCGACCATCCAGGCGGTATCAAGATACTCCAGAAAGATTCCTTGGACAGTCCGGTCTTCAGAAAAAGGATTGGGCGTTCTGTTGTTTATCTTATGGCTAGTAAAGCGAGCGGCCATCCCTCCAAGCATCAGTAGAGCTCCCATAGCCAAAAATCGACCGACGGCTATCCCCCAGGTTTTTCCACCTGTCTTAAGTGGTTTTTTGAAGATCGACAAAGGAGTCGGATTCGCTATCCCAAAGAAAAAGAGAGTCGACGTTTGCAGGATTGCCCGGTGGATTCCCCCCTCCAGCCACTCCGTCTTAAGATTCTCCCAGGACCATCCCCCCTCTCGGTTAAAGGTGGTGAGAGCGCCTGTCCCAATCTCTTCTGTTAATACGGGCAGGAGAAAGGAGAGCGCTCGTCCCTGTCCGCGACTGATTCTCCATCCAACGAGGGAGAGAAAATCACCTGCCAGGCCGAAGCTGCCCACAGTGATAGCGTTTTTAAAAAGAGAACCGATTTTTAAACGTTCTCGGACGGCCTGAAAAAAATGATCCCAGTTTTCAGGTTCCCCGGTTTGAAGGCTTTGTGTCTCCCTTTGAGAGTATCGGTATTCACCCGAACCGCCATAAGGACGGAGGAGTTGGTCAATCCCATTTAGTAAAGGGGCTGAAGGCATCAGTGGGTTTATTCTCGACACGACCTCAAAATTAGTTGTGAAATGATCTTAAAACTGTTTCAATCCTTGCATGGGGAGTCGATCTGTTCAGGAAAATAAAGAAGCTCTCCTTCGTCATGTTCATGCCCATCCCACCTTCTCTCTCCTGCCGACGGAGACTGTTCTTGAAATATTTAAAAATATTGAACCGGTATTTTGTCCTGCTGGTTCAGTGATCCTTCAGGAAGGGAGGGAGGCGGACCGGTTCTTTCTTCTCCTGAAGGGAAAGGTGGAGGTCATTCTTCAATCCTCTTGTGGCGTTGAGCCGATCACCCTCCTTTCGGAGGGGGATTTTTTTGGGGAGGAGGCGTTGTTTGATGCCGGGAAAAAGAGAACGGCCTCCGTTCGCGCGGTGACTCCGGTTGAAGTGGCAAGCGTTACCTGCTCCCTGTTTGATGATATTCTGTCCCGTTTTCCCGAGGTGCGATGGCGGATAAAAGAATTGGCAACGCAGCATCTGCTTGTTAATTTTCTCAAGCGCTCCACCCCCTTTCAGATGCTCTCCCCAACGGAACTTCAACAATTGGCACGTCGGTCTCTCAAGGTGACAATACCGGCAAAGGAGCTGATTATCGGTGAGGGAGAATGGGGGAGAAATTTCTACCTCATTCGAAGAGGGCAGGTACAGATTTTACGTAAGGAGAATGAAACGGAAAAGCAGATCGAAGTCTTGGGTCCAGGTTCCCTCTTTGGAGAGGCGTCTCTCCTCACGGCCTCTCCCAGGAATGCAACCGTTTGTGCGGTGGAGAATTGTGATCTCCTCGTTTTTGAGAGAGAGGATCTGCTTCGTCTGATCGGTTCCGACAAAAAATTTGCCCTTTATATGAAAGATCTCCTGAAATCCCGTGATAGACCCCGCCGAGCCGGTGGTATCGAAGTTCATCAAACAACTGTTTCCAACGGCCCTTTTCAGATTGTTCTTGAAGACAGACAGAGTGGTCGTCAGTTGAGTCTTTCACCGGAAGGATTCTTTATTTGGCAACAATTGGATGGGAAACGGACGTTGGCTGAGGTTCAGGCGGTATTTACACAGAAATTTCAGCGTGAATCCCCCCATTTTGTCGCTGAGACGGTGGCGACGTTGATCTCCTCTGATTTTGTTATCAGTCGTGTTGATCCGTTGAAGCGGTATATTCTTTTCCCCTCCTCTTTATTGCGTAAAGGGGTGAGTCTCGTTCGTCACTTTTTCAACTCTTTTGAAAAGGAAGGTTAAGTCTTACCCCTTTGGGTCGATTTGCTTGTCCAATAATATTAAGTAGTTATTGTTTTTCCGGGTAAAAATCAACCTGCAATGACCCCGCTAACTTAAAAAAAATATAAGTAATATTAATAAGTTATATATTTTTTTCTCTGGCATCAAGTCTGCATGTTCCTCCAGGCGATGGGAAGAAAACAGCAAATCTCTTTTTGGGTCGTGATGGTCGCTGTTTTCTTTTCTGCGACTGCTTTAGAGGCAGCGCCGTACCTCAACGGGACCGTTAAATTAAATGGGGTTGCTTATACCAAAGAGGCTTCGGTTTATCTCAACTGTCAGGGTTCGAATTACAGTTATTGTTCTGATAATGACCAGATTTCGAGTTCAGGTCAGTATAGCCTCGAGGGGACGTCCGAATGGAACTGCTGCTCCTCTACCAATGCCTCCAGGACCTGGTCCTCCTGCCAGATTTACGCCTATCAATGGAATGATCAGACCGTGGCAAGCGGTAGATATGTCGATGTCTCGCTTGATTGTGATACGACATTGACCCAGGACCTTGCTCTAACCCCGAAGGATAAGACGATTGAGGTGACTTTAAAGGTGGGAGAAGAGACGCTAGCGTCCGGTATGAATGTCAGTTGTTCCGAGACATCCGCTCCCTGGGCCTCCAGCTACATCACCTCACCCACCAATGGTGTCTGGCGAGTCCCCGTCACGGCGGGGACGTTTCGCTGTTATGCCTACTGTGATTGGGCGACCTGGCAAGGGGCCTGTCCCTATGGTGGTAATCCCGAAAAAACGATAATCGTTAATGAGTCTGACACGACTGTTTCAACAACCCTCAATTTTTCCGTGAAGGACAAAACGATACAGGTCTCTGTCTATCAGGGTGATAACCTGATTACCGATAGGATCTCTGTTTCCTGTAATCAGCAGTCGCCTCCTTACACATGGGGAAGTGATACGACCGCTTCGAGTGAGGGGACCTACGACATCCTTGTTACGGAGGGGAGATATTATTGTTACTCCTATTGTAACAGCTGGCCTTGCGAAGACTTTTCGGGGAGCCCCAATACCTATGTCGATGTTGGCCCTTCCGATTCCGTCGTTCCGGCGACCTTGCGATACCAGCTACGTGACAAGAAGATCCGGACGACCCTGGTCGTCGGCAGTCGCCAGATTACGAGTGGAATGTCCGTCTATTGCAGTCAGCAGGGAGGGAGTTGGGATTATAGCAACGCCACCTATGAGGGGGGTGTTTATACCTGCAATGTTGGAACCGGCAGCTACCGTGTCTACGCCTACTGTACCGATTACAATCAGTGCGCCGTCTCCGGAAATCCGAGCGCAACCGTCGACTTTACGAGTTCTGATCCGACCGGAACGACGGCGGATGTCACGCTGGTGTTTCTTGAAAATGACGCCACATTGAGCGGTCTTGTGACGGATGGGAGTAGTGGTGTTGGAAACGTTTGGGTCAATGCCAATGCCAACAGTATCTCAGGTGGCAGCCATGGCGGGATAGCCTCCCTCACCTACAAAGGAGTTACTGTCTCGGGGGGAAGTGCCGATGCAGCGCAGGTCTATCGGTCCGCACAGACAGATTCAAGCGGTGCCTTCACCATGACGTTACCGGCAGGGACCTATCAGGTTTCCGTTTACCCCCCCTACGATCGATCCGATCTGGCCCAGACATCCCAGGAGGTGACGGTTGCGACCGGAGGGACCTCGACGGTTGTATTGACGATGCAAAGGAAGACTGCCTCGATCACCGCCTGTTTAAGGGACGCCAACGGCAATGCGGTACGAGGGTACATCAATGGGTGGAGTCATAATGGAACTACCGGTGGGGGAGATTATATCTGGGGTCAGGTCAGTACGAGTGACGCCTGTGCCGATTTTGGTGCGGTTGAGGGGTATACCTATAACCTCTCGGCGAGTTGTGACACCTGGAGCAGCAATGACACGACCCTTTGCAACTATACCTCCGAGGGTATGCAATCGGTAACGGCGACCCGTGATGGAACAACGGTCGACTTCACCTGCCCGATCTGTGATTGCTCCATGACGGTTAATCTCGTCGATCCCGATGGAGAGATTGTGCCAATAAATGGGAGTATTGATTGTACACCGAAGAGTTTTTCAACGGGTGAAAGCTACCATGGTATCTGGGGATGGTCGAGTTCAGGGACCGGGGTATTGGATGTCGCATCGGGTGTTGAGTATCTTTGCAACGCCTGGATCTGGTCCGAGGATCACACCTCTTCCAATGAAGCGTCTTGCAGTTGTAGTGATGGGTCAAGTTCCTGTGAAATTACATTGGCCTCCGTTATTGAGGATTGTGTCTCCGGTTCTTTCTTGGACGACCAGGAGGCCGCGGTCGATACATCGGGTGGCAACTATTTCTATGTTTATGCAACCCAGGGAAGAAGTTATAAAAATTGTGACATCACGGCGACGGGATATTCCTGTGACCTTTCAGAGGGGACGTGGAATCTCTGTTATTCGACCCAGACCTCCAGTGGCTATGCCTGTGCATCCCAGGGGGCTTCCTGTCAGGATGTGATCTGCGCGGTAGGAGGTACCTCACAAAACCTCTCCCTTTTAGGGACCGGCTCCGTATTGGTTACCGTAAAAGACCTGGATGGTACAGGACGGCCGAATGTCTGGGTGGAGGTTTGCCCCTATTCCGCCTCCCAGGAAGGGGCCAATTCCTATCAATACCGTTATGGATGTGGATGGGGTGAGAGTGACTCCGAAGGAAAGGTAACGGTAAATGTTGGGGCACCTCGTAACGAAGGGGTTGATTACTACTGTAATGCCTATATCCCCTATACAATGAAGACGGATGAGTCGCTCAATAATCCGGGAGAGCAGAAAGTGACGGTTGTTGCGGGGCAGACAGCGACCTGTGACCTGCAGTTTGAGACACCGGACGGTCTCATTGAGATTTTGCTTGAGACCATTTTGCTTAGCAATGCAGACAACTCTGTCTCTTCGCTTCAGAAAAGGAAGGTTGTCCTTGAGGAGAGACCTCTCAAGCAGGTTTTGAATGCCTCTACGACCGACAGTTCAGATCCCATTGCGTACGCGACGGTCGATTGTTTCTCTCCGGCGGGTGGTTCTTACCAAACAACGAGCGATGAAATCGGTCGGGCGACAACCTTATGTTCAAGTGATGATGTCTGGTACTGTGTTTGCTACAATATCGTCGGGAATGCGCTTTATATGTCGACGGTGGATGAGGTGACCTGCAGTGTTGGGGGGGCTTCTGCAACCTGTTTGCTTGATTTTATCGCGACAGTTCCCGAGGGGGATAGTCGCTCGATCACCGATGCAGCGACGCAATCCATTACGATTGAGCTGGCCGATGGGGCCTCCTTCTCCTTCCCACCCGGCTCTCTGGGTGGTACGGATGAGTCAGTTACCGTAACCGTTGATGTGGTCGTGACGCCTTTTACACCAAACAAGATACCGGCCTCTTTCTGGGGGTACTTTGTCCGTGCGACCGATTCTAACGGGGTCTCGATTCAGCAATTGAGCTCCCCGGCAACCATTACCTTGCCGATCAACATCGACCAGGTTGAGAATTTGGGGCTTACCGAGAATGACATCCATTGCAGTTACTTTAATGAAGCGACGGGGACCTATACGGAGGAGCCGTCGGCGATTTCAACGACCGTTTGCACCTTTGACGTCACTCATCTGACTGATTTTGCGGTCGTTGGAAACGGATTTCTCGGTGCTGTAACGGGTGAAGACGGGGGGGCGATCGGAAAAGAGACCGATACACCGGGTGATTCACCCTCGGCAACCGGTGAGAGTGGCAGCAGCGGGGTGGCCGGTGGGTGTGGTTGTTATCTGACAGACGGTACGGTCGCCTGGGATGATCGGATATTCTGGTTTATTTTGTTAACGCTGTTCGGTCTTTTAAGGGCCGTTAGAAGATCTACTGTGTAACCAACACTTCTTTGCAGTAGTGTCCCAGAAATTCTCTTTAGGCCAGGAGCCCTGAGAAGGGTACCGGAGGCGTACTTGACAGTACGTCGAGGATGCTCGACGAAGGGCGACGCCGCGTAAAGGGATTTATGGGACACTACAACTACGATCGTAAAACCTGCAACGCCTTCTTGTTATCACTGGTAGAGAAAACCGCCAGACAATCGGAACCTGCGACCGTTGCGTAGCAGTATCGGATGTCGATCCCTGCCTCGAGCAGCTTGTGGGCTGCCATATCGAGTGTCCCCACACGATGGGTGAGGGAGGTCAGAACGGCCTCCTCCTCGGTCGTTTCAAAACCGGCCTTGTTTAGCGATTCCATCGCCCTCTCGTTATCTTCCGTCAAAAAAATGAAATAAGCCTTGTTCCCCTGTTGATAGGCGCAGAAGGCGTTGATGTTAAGCCCTACTCCTCTGATTGCTGCAGTTGCCTTGGAGAAGGCGCCGTGCTTTGCGTCAGTCGCTACCCTTATTTCCTTGATGAGGCTAATCATAAGTCCTCCTTGAGAAAGCCTTCTCACCACGGTTGACACGGAATGTCAATCAAAGCCCCTTTGGTTCGGACTGGCAAAGCCAGATCCTCGCTCACAGCCTTTCAATAATTGAGGCGACGGCCATGCCAAGTCCTGTGCAGAGGGTAACAAGCCCGTATCGCTTGTCGGTCCTTTCCAGCTCGTCAAGGATTGTTCCGACCAGCATCGCTCCAGTCGCGCCGATAGGATGCCCCAAGGCGATTGCCCCACCATTCACGTTCAGTCTTTCCCAAGAGGCCCCTTCTGTCTTAAGGTCATGCAACCAGGCGATCGGGACCGGGGCGAAAGCCTCATTCACTTCATAAAGGTCAATGTCGCGTAGTTTGAGAGAGGCCTTTTGGAGCACCTTTCGTGTGCAGGGGATAGGCCCCAGGAGCATGATAACAGGATCATCACCGATCTGTGCCGTTGCTATGATCCGGGCCCTCGGTTTCAAGCCGGTTTTTTCAAGCCCCCTTTTAGAGGTGATGAGCACAGCGCCAGCCCCATCGACAATCCCTGAGGAATTTCCGGCATGAATTTTGCCGTCCGGCTTGAAAGGAGGCTTCAGCTTTGCGAGCCCCTCGACGGTTGTCGTGGGACGCAGATGTTCATCTTTTTCCACTAAAACCTCTTGGCCGTCCGCCGTCTTGACTTTTATCGGGATTATTCCCTGTTTGAATCGCTGCTCTTCCCAGGCCCTGGCGGCGCGGTGTTGTGACTCGACTGAAAATTGATCCAGTATAAGTCGTGAGAAGTGATACCGATCGGCTATCCGTTCGGCCGAGAGTCCCTGTGAAATCAGTTCGGGATAGCGCTTTACGAGGAGTGAACCGTCCATGTTGAAATTGATATCCATCGGGACACGCGTCATATGTTCGACCCCGCTGGCGATGATGATATCTTCCTGACCTGAGAGGCAGGCATGAACGGCTGCATTAACGGCTGTGAGACCAGAGCCACAAAACCGGTTGACCGTATAACCGGCGACTGACTCGGGGAACCCCGCTGCAAGGAGGGCCTCCCTTGCAATGACATTATCCTGCTCGCCCCGCTGGCTCACGCATCCCATAATCACCTCATCAACGAGGCCGACATCGAAATGATTTCTGTTGATGAGGGCCTGTAGTGGAGCTGCTGCCAAATCAATCGGGTGAACCGTTGAGAGGCCTCCATTCCTTTTGCCTCTTGGTGTCCTGACTGCATCGACGATATAAGCCTCACTCATAGCAACCCTCCTTTATATAGAGAAATCATCCACATTTTTTGTTGGAAACCTTGTTGAAACGCCCCATTTTTCATATAGAAAATTTATTAATAATAATTAGTTACATTTGTATGCTCTTTTTTTGAGCATATTTTTTTCTAAGTTATCAACAGGTGTTAACAAGTTGTGACAATACATGTAATGTCACCGCTGGTCAAAAAACGACTCCATCTTCTGGAGAGTCTCTGCGGGAACCTCCCGTGATCTTCGATAAACGATCCTCTTTTTTCGTCCCCATCCCTCTTTTTCCTGAACCAGAATACCCAGATCTCTAAAGGAAAGGAGCGCATTCTGAAACAGAAAACGGGATACCGATTCGCTGTGGCTGATCTTTTCGCGCAGAAAATAGATATTTCCCTTACGGAGGAGCCACTTGATAATCTCCTTCTCCTCGATTCGCTGATATCCCAGTGTCCCCCATGACTTCCAGGCGACAAAATAAGCATCAATGTAGTTTCTGATGAGCGTTGCATATTGGGAGACATCCCTCTCCCTGGTTTTCTGGAGATAGACGATCTGATCCTCACGCCGGATCATTCCTCGCTGTTCCAGATAGGTTGTGATCTTTTGAAGGTGTTCGGTGAGCGGTTGGCGTTGGCTAAAGGTGAATTCGTACTTGAAGAGCTTTTTGAAAAATCGGAATTCCTCCTCAAGGGAAGTGAGCGAAACAGCCCCTTTGGGGTTTTGAAGCAAGAGGTGGGAAAAAGTGGCGAGGGAGGCCAGGAAATGGAGGGAACCATTTTTATAAAAATCGAGAAGGGGACGCTTCTCCTCAGGAATAAGATAGAAAACTCCGTCCTCGTCGTGAATCTCTCTGATGAGGTGTCGCTGGGTCAGGTCGCGCACTGACTCCTTCAGCGCCATGGAGGGAGCCTTCAGGAGTGTTTCGGAGAATAAACATCCTTTGTATTGAAGATACTGCCTGAGAGGTTCAATCTCTTCCAGTAGCCCCCTCTCAGAGATAACCTTTTGGGGATGTGACAGAAGGGCAGCGGCGACCATTGACCTGGGAGTCACCACGAACGATTTATTAATGGTATGGGTCAGCTGGTAGGCGAGTTTTTCAACCATCTCTCTCTTTTCCAGGTGGGGCAGATTCTGTGACCATTCTTTGAGTGAGAGCGTCTCGCCAAACTGGATGTAAACCTTCCCCGAACGTCTCTTGAGGTACTTTGTTAGCCGGACAAGATCAAACCTGTTCTCCGGATTTTTCATTTGGCCGGCATGTTCCTCCAGATAATTTTTCTCCTCCAGGACTGAGTCGTAGGTGATCGCGGTTGGGACCAGCAAAATTTCCTTTTCTGCTCCATGCAGATAGGACTCTACGATATGAGTCAGGATCCCCATTCGTGGTGGCAGGAGTTTTCCGGTACGGCTGCGAGTCCCTTCAATAAAGAACTCCAGGAAACATTTGTCCCGGATCAATTGCTCAATGTAGGCCTGAACGGTTGAGGCATACAGTTTATTTCCCTCATAGGAGCGTCGAATAAAAAAAGCGCCTGACTTTCTCCCAATCGGTCCCATAGGCCAAAAAGAGAGGTTGTTTCCGCCGCAGACGAGCGGCATCGGGATCCGATGCTGGTAGAAGAGGTAGTTCAATATCAGATAATCCATGTGGCTCCGATGATTCGGGACAAAGACGATTGGATGGGAGCCGGCCTGCCGTCGAAACTCCTCCAGTTTTCTTTCATCGACGACAAGCCCTTCATAAATTCCGTTAAAAACCCAGGAGAGCAGCGATTCCCAAAAGGGGAAGATCATGTAATTTTGGTCCGCCGCAATTTCGAAGAGATAGGAGCGGGCAAGGGAGGTTGCCTGTTCCTCCGTGACATGTTGCTCGCTCGCGTAATTTCTAATCACCTCCTGAAACCGGTCCTGTGAGAGGACGGCATCAATGATGGCGCGTCGCGTGCGTGGGAGATTGACCGGCGTCATCTTCACCTTGCTTCGAAGATAATTTTCAAGAGAATAGAGGAGGGATCCGCAGAAGGTTCTTATTTTTACGAAAATCGATGCAACCCCACGGAATATTCTCCCCATAAGAGGGAAAGACTAATATGAATTCTTCTATTATGGCAAGTGGCTCCCGAGGTCCGGATTTCGCTGGAGCGCTTGCTGATAATACTGTTCGTAAAGGGCCTGATTCCCCATCTCTTTCTCCGCCAACGCTTTAAAGTAATACGCCTCGGCATTGTCAGGGTCGGCCACAAGGGCGTGGTCAGACGCCTTTGCAGCCTCTTCAAACCGGCCTGATTTTAAATAAGCCTCGCCAAGATTGCTGTGAACAACGCTTTCCGTTGGATTGGATTCTGCCAACTGTCTCCAAAGGTCAATCGCCTGCTCCGTCCTCCCTGTCTGGAGATAGACCGCTGCTAAACCGTTTTGGGCCTCCAAGTTTTCAGGGATTTGTTGAAGAAGGTCCTGATAATGCTGCTCGGCAACCGCTGGATTTGTTTTTTTGTCAAAGGTGTAAAGTTCAGCGAGATTGAACTTGGAATCAAGGTGGTCCGGATTAACCGACAGGTTGTACTGAAAATATTTCTCGGCCTTGTTAAAATCGCCTTGGGCCGACTGGAGGATTCCCATCCCAAAAAGGGCCTCGGGGTCCTTGGGGTCTTTTTCGAGTTGTTGCTCGAAGAGAGATTTTGCCTCTTCAAAATTTTTGTTCTCAATCAGGGCAAGGCCAAGATCGGTGGCTAAAGCCGGATTACCCGGATTTTTATTAACCGCTTCTTTCAAAAAATCGATTGTTGCCTCTGGGCCATTAAGATTCATCATCTCTTCTGCCAGGAGACGATAGATCTCTGTTTTTTGTGCCGCATTTTCTAGTCTGGCTGTCTGATCCAGGATCAACTCCTGGGCTTCATTGGCCCTCCCTTGTTTTTGGAGGTTATTGACAAGACGCCAAAGGATCTCTCTGTTGGATTCATCGATATCCAGGAGCCGGCGCCAGACTTCGAAGGCAACTTTCTCCTGTTGATTCTCTTCAAGCCAGGTACCGATCGCAAGCAACTGAGAATAATCCTCCGGCGCGACCTCCAGGAGCCAGTGTTCAAGAAAGTCGATTGCACGCCCAGTGTTCTCCGTGGCCAATTTAAAAAACTTTGCCCCCTTGCTGGATGACTCCGGATTGGGAGGGGAGGGGAGAGATTGATTGATTTCCGAGGGATTGAGACCGTCTGTTTCTGATTTGTAAGATTCAATCCTTCTGGCTGAAGGACTTTTTCGGATCGACTTTGAATATCTAAGCCGTTCCCGATTTTTTTGAGAGAATTGATGATCGATCAGAAAATAGACCAAAAACAGCGTGAGCCCCAAGAGTTAAAGAGGATCGGTCTTTTCTGTCAGATCTTTCATGAATGACACACAGATTTTTAAACCTTGCTGAATGCACATCAATTATGGTTGATCAGCTTTTGGTTAGTATATTTTTGTTGATAAACCATTAAGTATTTCTAACTTTTAGCGGGTACAGTCGTATCCGCTAAAAGTTGAAATGCTATATTGATAGTCTTGGTTTGAGGGGAGGACGGCATCTGTCACAAAAAAGAGTTTCTATACGACACACAACAAGGCAGGACTTTAAAGCGATAAAACGACTTCTGGAGATCTCTTTTGCCGATCAAAGGCAGATTTATCGACCGAGCTCCAAAGCTGTTGCAAGAACAGCCAAAAGAATGCCCCGGTTTACCTATGTGGTGGCGATTTTCAGACAAACAATCGTAGGAACCGCCGCCTATTTTCTGACCAAAAAAAAGATTCATATTAGTCAGTGGGCCACCCATCCTCAGTGGCAACGGAGGGGAATTGCCACTCAGCTTGTTGATCATCTTGAAGAGATTGCTATTCAAGCAAAAGTATCTTTAATGACTCTTTGGACAGTTGAGGAGTCAGGGAATGTTCCTATTTTTGAACGACTTGGTTTTAAATCGGTGGAGAAAAAGGTTTCAGATATTTTTCAGTCAACTAAGGGTGATTTGATTCATGAGGTTTTGATGGTTAAGTCCATTCCCTAGGGAAAATTACATTGCCTTGTCTATTTCATCTGATACAATAGAACGACCATAAAGGAGGATCCATGGCAGAGCGTATCCGAAGAAGTTCAAAGAGTGGTAGTCGAGGTGGTTCCCATGAGTATGTGCGGGGTGGGTCTCATGAGTACGTTCGGGGGAGATCCCATGAATATGTTAGGGGGAGGTCCCATGAGTATGTGAGATCAACCCAGTCAGGTAGGGTTAATAAAAAGAGAAATTAATTCATATTTATTTTATTTCTGAATGAGATAGACCTACTCGAAAAGGGAGTGGGTTTGGTCTGTGGCGTGTAGCAGAGAGCTGCAACCTCCGGTTTTTATCAAAGTCAATCACCCTAATATCTTCATAGCCAACGGTCCGAAGCAATTCGAGTAATGTCAAACGACTTGGATTATTCCAAACGAATCCATCCCTCGAATCGCCGACAAACTCATCGGCACCTGTTTGTAAATAACTTGTCTGTGTTTCAAGAAGGCACTTGCCCCCATCTTTAAGGCAGTTATAGGTGATCCGTAAAGCAACAATCATATCAGAAAGATGACTGAGTACCCCGCAAAAATAAACGACATCATATTTTCCCTCCATTGCCTCTTTAAGATCGTAGATGGAGGCGCCTTTTAAAGAGATTTTAAGATCAAACTGGTTTGCTAAGTAGCGAAGGGTTTCTCGATAAAGGGAAGACTCTTCACAGACATCGACACAAGCTCCCAATTTGGCAAGCAAGAGAGGCTCTTTGCCAAGGCCTGGCCCAATATCAAGTATATTGAGACCACTCAAATTTAATGAGATTTCACCAGAACGAATCCAACTTTTTAATATATTGAGATCTCTCCGGCCCAGAGGGCCGTCTATTGAAAGGTCCTTGCCAAAATCGAAATTGTGGAACCAACGTGCGGTGCTAGAAGGCTCTTTTGATATTTTATCGAGATGCTTTGCTGTATCAAGAAACCATCTCTCAAATTCGAGAGGTGATTTCGCGTTAGAAGCCGTTAACTCTTCCAGGATTTTTTTGAGATGAGAATTGATCGATTCTTGATTGATAACTGATTTTACTTTGGGGCAGAGGGGATCTGATCCAAGAAATCCTGTTTCGACGCTGGAGCGACAACGGCACCCACCGCATTGATGGTTAAACTCACAAGATCCACAGGCTCCTTGGATTCCTCCCTCAGGTTCTCTCTCCAGAATACATTGAAGCCGTCTGTCTTCTGCTACCACCTCACGTAGCCTTGGTCCCAACACTTCGATGTTTCCAAGAGAGGCATCACAACTTGTACAAAGAAGAACCGTGCCATTACACTGAATGTGAAGTGATGAACCACCTGCTCCGCAGGTCTTGATTTTGTCTTCCTCCTCGATCAGAGAAACATCAAAAATATGTGCTAGGGGGTCTGTGAAACTTACCGACATCTCAGGTTCGAAATCCCTTTTTGCTAAAAGGAATTGCCTTCCCACCTCCACAAATACACTAGATACATTGTTGATTGGCTTACCCCTCCCCTGGGGTTTAACAAGTGCAACACTAATGTCTCGTGCTCCCAAATCATAAGCCAATGCACAGGTTTGGTATGCAGAGAGATAATTCTTTTCGTTGACAGTCATGTTGATAAAAAAGGGAATGTCAATCTCTCCAATAAATTTTATGAACTGTATCGTTTTTTGAAAGGCTCCCGGAAGTTCTCGGATGCGATCATGTATCTCAGCCGACGGGCCATCAAGAGATACCATAAAATGACAGCAATCGAGACTACGAATTTTTTCCAGTAGAGCAGGATTTAAGACTGTCCCATTGGTTGTTATTGAGGACCTTGATCCTTGCTCCTTAATAGTCTCCAAAAATTGTAGAAGTTGATTGTGCAAAAAAGGCTCACCTCCTGTGAGAGCAATTTGGGATAGAGACGGAAAAGCCCCTTTTACAACATCGATTCGTTTCCTAAACTGATCAAGGGAGAGCTTTCCTTTAAGATCGCGTCGGGCGTTCCTGACGCAAAAATCACAATAAAGATTACACTTCTCTATAATCTCCATGGCGATCAGATCAACAATCATAAATGAAATTCCATCGAGTATCGCCTTTGTTTAGAAAACTCATCCTATAGCATATCCTTTTTGCCGAGACTAGTTTTGCAGAGGAGCTCAGTATCAAAATGATAAAATTTATCATTTTGATAGAAAAAATGTTTTTTTGTGAACTCTTTTCGGCAATGGTCTTTCGGTCTCTAATTTAAAATTGAAATTGTTATTCAAGTACTTATTCAACCATTCTTTGTCTGCCACTGCCCACAAGCAACAATTGGGATTTTGGCATGATACTTGCATTTCACTCTCACACACAAGGAGGTTGCCATGAGCAAAAGAGCCACCACATCCAGTAGTAAGAGAATCACAAGAAAAGATGTCTCCAGACCATCGGGAAAACTCTCTGATAACGTCCGAATTTGGTTCGCGAAGGGTGGAGAAAGGCCGGCGGAAAAGCTGTCAGATAATGTTCGGATCTGGTTTGCACGCGGAAAGAAGAAGTAAATTGCATCCAAAAAAGAATACACTCTACGATCTCCAGAAGATCGACTATGCACTTGCCCATGTGATATGGAAAATCACGCTGGGCTGTAATTTTCGCTGCATCCACTGTGGCTTCGCAGCGGGGAAGCGCGATCCCAACGAGTTAACCTTGGAGGAGGCCCTTGATGTTTGTGATCAGCTTAAGGAACTCCAAGCTGAAAACGTCGTTTTGACGGGAGGGGAGCCTCTCCTTAGAAAAGATTGGCCCCTCTTGGCGAAACGACTCAGTTCCGGAACAGACCGCGTCGATAAGGTCCATATTGTTTCTAATGGATGGACGCACTCCGATCGAACCTATGAGCAGTTTCTCGATTCCGGTGTTTCTCAGCTAACCCTGAGCATCGATGGCAACCGCCAAGTACATGATCGGGTTAGGGGGCAAGGCTCTTTCGATCGCGTTGTCAATGCCATGAAGCTTGCCAACAAGTGGTCGTTTCCCTTTGGTGTCATCACTACAGTTCACAAGCTTAACCTACCCATTCTTGATGAGCTCTTTGCTATTCTCTCCGAAAATCAGGTGGTCTTCTGGCAGCTTGAACTAGCCGACGGCGTCGGCTATATGGATGTTCATCGCGACTTCATGATCGCACCTTCTGATCTGGAGCTCTTGAGCAACAAGATGATCGAGTTTCTGGAGCGGTCTGATGGTAAGATGCAAGTGGTACCAGGCAATAACCTCGGTTATTTCACCGAGGAGGATCGCATCTTACGGGGCGACTACTTTGGAGGATGCTACACCGGTTGCTTCGCCGGAATTTTTGTTATGTCGATCGAACCAAACGGGGATATCAGGGGATGTCCTGTCCTTCCCAAGGAGTTTGGCGAAGGAAATGTCCGGAAACAACGAATTCGTGATATCTGGCTAGATAAGAACAAATTCAGTTACAACCGCCAATGGGATGTTAATTCTCTATCCGGTTTTTGTGGTGGGTGTGAGCACAGCTTGACATGTCGAGGAGGCTGCATGGCCTCTCGGATCGGCGCGATTGGGGATCTTAGCCATAACCTTTACTGTCTTTACCGCGTGAAGAAAGAAAAAGAGAATGGCCGAACTCTAGAACTCCCTTCTCATCCTGGACCGATGAATCCACGCCCCCAACTTGATCCCTATGCGGAGGCGGTTTTTCTGAAGGGACGAAACCCTGATAACGAACGCCAAACGCAAGAACTCTCCAGTCAATTCTCACCGGTCGCTTCTCCCCAAAAGATACTTGAGATTAACAAAGGTCAGATGGCTGTTGCCACAACAATGATTCGTCGAGAAGTCAATGAAAATGGGGTTCCATCAACATCACCAAAAACAGCCTCAATGCGGAAGTGATTCTCATGAAGAAGTCTATCGATTTCAGGCCGGCGATAGGCTCGAAGTGCGACCTCCACCCTCTTTTCCAGGCGCCCCTTTCTTTTAAAAATCCATTTTCCTAAGACACGATTGTTTTCCTCGTCCCATCTCTCCGATCGTTGCAGGATGAGATTCCCCCTTTTCATTCTGACGATTTTTCTCAAGTGGGTCTTTAACCAATCTCCGTTGACAATATCGAGATAAAGCCGCCCCCCCTTCCTCAGTGCTCGCCTCATTCCCTGAAGAACGACTTGATTCTCCCGGTCGTCAAAATAACCAAAAGAGGTAAAGATGCTGGTGACGGCATCAAACTTTTCAAAATAATCCAGCCGCCTCATATCACAGACGCGAAATCGTATCCGACGGCCTCTCCCTTTCTTTTGAGCCCGCCAAATCAGTTGTGGTGCGATGTCAATTCCCGTCACATCATATCCCCGGGCGGCGATCTGGATGGCATGTTCCCCGCTTCCACACCCCACATCAAGGAACCGTCCGCCGGGGAAGATTCGAAGGTGCCTCAACACGAAGTCAACCTCACGATTAATGTCTGAAGAGGTTCGAGGTCGAAACCTCTGGTAAGCCCCTACGAACAGCCGCTTCCACCAAGGAACTGCGCCTATGCTCATTGATGATTCCCCAACATTGCCTTCCAAATGGGAAGGGATTTTTTAGAGGGGACTCCTTTCTGGGAGGGGATTTTGAGATGAGCGGCGTTGATCAACAAAAAAAGAGTGATGACAATGGCTGTCAGAGTAGCCCATGAAATTTTTTTGACCCGATTTTCCCAATTGCCCCGCAAAAGTTTATCGACGATTTTTTCAAAGTATGTTTCTAAACGATTCATAAAAAAACAGTCCCTTCCTGTTTGGTCGTTTGGGAAAGTAGGGAATCATCTGCCTTTTCTAAGAGGAGTTCAGGTAAAACAGGGTTCGATCCAAAGCTTGTGGCTGTCCCAAAAGAGAGAGACAAGGAAAAAGATTTTTGATCGAGAGGTATTTCCTCCTCTTTGAGTCGTTCTTGAATCCTCTTGCCAAATTGAATGGCCCCCTCAGTGTCAGTCTCTGGTAGTGCCACGACAATTCGGTTTTCTTGAAAGACCGATGAAAAATCCATGATTCTTAAGTAACGTCGGATAAAAAGATTCATCCTCTCCATCAGTCGAGCTAAATCTTTTGTTTCCAGAGTGTGTAACAAAGTAGCATATTCCTTTACCTCAAAGATCAAGGCCGACAAATCCTGCTTGTATCGTCGTGTTCTTTCGGTTTCCATGTTGAGTCGCTGAAAGAATTCCTCCAGACTGCTGAATTGAAGGGTGTAGAGAGTAAAAAAAACACCTTTCTTATCCATCAGTTCTTTGAAAGAACCTTGCTCAACGATCTCTCCTTTTTGGAGGGTGATAATTTGGTCAAAAGACCTCACAGATGACAGGCGATGCGCGACAAAAACGATGGTCATTCTTTTTTTACATCGGTGAATTGTTTCTTGAATAACAAATTCACTCTCGGCATCCAAGGCATTTGTCGCTTCGTCCAGAATGAGAATTTTTGGTTTATGAAGGAGGGCCCTGGCAATCGCAATCCGCTGTCTTTGGCCTCCGGACAGGCCTTGGCCGGCCTGTTCTAAAAATGTGTCATACCTGTTCGGGAGTCTTTCAATAAAATCATGGGCCCCCGCCATTTTGGCTGCTTCGATTATTTCTGATTCTGTCGCTTGAGGGTTTCCATAGACAATATTTTCTCGGATCGTCCGTGAAAAGAGAGATATCTCCTGAAAAACGACACCGATCTTGTTTCTTAATAACTGAAGCTTGAGATCCTGGATACGGTGTCCGTTGATCAGAATAATCCCTTGAGAGGGGTCATAAAAACGGATCAGCAGATTAAAAAGGGTTGATTTTCCTGAACCGCTCTCTCCAACAATCGCCAGCGAAGAGTGGGGAGGGATTTGTAGAGTGAGGTTTTTAAGAATGGGGAAGGTTGGCTCATAAGAGAAAGAGACCTGTTTAAAGTCGATTGGCCCTTCCCCTGTCATAAAGCCTTCTTCTTGCTCCAGCGGGGTTTCAGATCGCTTTCTCTCCTCCTCCTTTATAAAAAGGTCATCTACGCGCCGCAGGGAGACGATACCTATCTTGAGTTGTGTATAAAGATTAGCCAACTGCCGAATTGGCTCCTCCATAAGGGGGAGATACCCTCCTAACGCAACCGCCTGACCGATCGAGAGCTTGCCTTGAATCACCTCATAACCGATGACCCAAAAGACAGCTGTTCCCCAAACTTGTAGGGTGATCGAGTTGGTAAATGTTGAAATGATGGAGATAATCTTCTCTTTCAGTCCCAACCGGACCCGGCTAAACAGCAGATGACTAAACTTGTGGGTCTCATCCTCTTCTCGGGAAAATGCCTTGATTGTCTTCAGATTCCCCAGTCGTTCCTGGAGCCCGTCGTAAATCGCTGAGTTTTTGAGTTGGATATCATTTTGAAGCTCACCGAGCCGACCGGCATAAAAGTGGGTTTCCAAGGCGTAAAGAGGCACGGCCGCCAAGGCGAGCAAGGATAAAATGGGATCGATGAGCAAAACCAGGGTCAGGAAGAGGATCCATTGAAACGAGGAAGCAAAGAGGACAGACAGCGTATTGACGATCATGCCAGCAGCAAGATCGGTATCATCCATGATGCGAACAGTTAAATCACCCAAATTGCTCTTTGACTGGGAATGGACGGGAAGACGAAGGATTTTTCCAAGGAGTTTTGACGAGAGACTCGCTGTGTATGTCTGATCGATATAGAGGTGGTTGTAATCGGTAGCCGAAGAGAAGAAAAATCGGACAAAATAGATTGCTAGTCCTGCTAGAAGGGTGGCGGTCAAGAGGGAGAGATTTCTCTGAACGTATGCGTAATCAAAGATCAGGATAGAGAGAAGAGGGGAAATCATCTCCAGAACAATCGAAAAAGCGTCTGAGAGGAAACTTACACTGAGCGGAAAAAAATACGGTCGGAGCTCTCGGGCGTATTTCCAGAACAGTTTGAGTTCGGAGGTGATGGGCATCACAGTTTCAAAGGCCAACCCAGTCTAGCATCATTGGCAGTAAATTCAAAGATTTAAACCATATTCTTTTCTTGTTGGAAAAGTAATCCTGATTCTCATAGAAGGGGAGCGTGCCAAAAATTCAGAAGCTCTCGGAGAGTCTCATTGCCAAGATCGCCGCTGGTGAGGTGATTGAGCGCCCTTATTCGGTTGTGAAGGAGCTCGTAGAAAATTCAATCGATGCCGGGGCAAAAAACATTGAGATCGGCATTGCCGAAGGAGGTCGGAAGGAGATCCGTGTTGCCGACGACGGTTGTGGGATGGGTCGCGATCAGGCGCTTTTGGCGATTGAACGGCATGCGACGAGCAAGCTTCACACCGAAGAAGATCTTTTCAAGATTCAGACGTTGGGGTTTCGTGGTGAGGCGTTGCCGTCGATTGCGGCGGTATCGATGATGACCCTGGAGAGTTCGGGAAGGGGGGAGGCAGCCAACCGGATCGAAGTTGAGGGGGGTAAGGTCCTTCAGATCGCCTCCTCAGCTCGCAACGGGGGCACAACAATCACCGTTAACAACCTCTTTTTTAATACACCGGCCCGGCTTAAATTCATGAAGTCTCGCGAAACGGAGTTTTCACACATCGCTCGATGGGTGGAACAGGTGGCACTGTCCCATCCGGAGATCGGTTTTGTGCTGACCCATCGGACCGGAGATATTGGTTCTGCACGAAGAGAGTTGCAGACCCAAGGCAGGGCTGAGACACGTGAACGGATTGGTGATCTCTTTGGCCCTGAGATTGAAAAATCGCTCCGACCGATCTCCTTTGGACGGGCTGGAATAGAACTGTGCGGTTATCTGGCAGACCATCAGGTAACCTCAACAACCCCACGAACCCTCTTCTTTTTTGTGAATGGCAGGATTGTTCGCGATCGAACACTGCAACACGCCGTTCTTCAAGGATACGAAAATCTCCTCATGAAGCACCGGTACCCTTGGGTCTTTCTTTATCTGACGGTTTCACCGGATTCTGTCGATGTGAATGTCCATCCAACGAAGGCCGAGGTTCGGTTTGCCAACTCCCAACAGGTGCATGAGTTGGTGAGGCAAAGTGTGCGGAAAAGTCTCTCTCCTTCTCCCTCACCCTCAATGGTTACAAAGGTCTCAGATTCCCTCTCCCGCCCTTCGGCTCCTTCGACGATGCTCAGGACAGGTTCGCTCAGGGCAGGCCAAGGGGAGCGGGTCCTCTTGCCAGTTGAGCCCTCTCCCTCCGACGGGAGAGGGGAGATAAAACCGATGTTATCGAGCCGGGTGAGGGTCATCGGCCAAGTTCATTCTACCTACTTGGTTTGTGAAGTCCCCGACAAACTAGTTCTGATCGACCAGCATGCCGCCCATGAACGGATTGGATTTGAGAAACTGAAGAGACAGTTCGAGGGAGGAGGGATTGAACGGCAGTCTTTGTTGATACCAAAAACCTTTGAGGTGAAACCTTCCGAGGCAGAAATCCTGAAGCTGTATGTAGAAGACCTTGAGCGGTTTGGATTTGAATTGGAACCGTTTGGTCGTTCCAGTTTTGTTTTAAGGGCGGTCCCGGCCCTTTTGTCTGACCGTGACTGTTCCGGCTTGATTGTTGATTTGATCGATTCTTTGCAAGCGGAGGGGAAGCTCGAGCCGCTGACAGAAAGGGCTCATCATGTTTTGGAGACGATCGCCTGTCACCGGCAGGTGAGGGCGGGCGATCAATTATCGACTCAAGAAATAGAAGCGTTGCTGAATCAGATGGGATCAACCGATTTTTCCTACAGTTGTCCTCACGGCCGTCCTTCGGTTCTGGAAGTTCCTTTTGATGAGATTGAGAAGTGGTTTAAGAGACGTCTTTAACCCAATCCACAGATGATAGTTGTTGAGGGGCTTAATTTCTTTTGTGGTATCCTCTCTTAAGGTAAGAGAGGGATCGAGAACTCAGCTAATTCAGCGAGAGGGTGAGTTATGGAAGTTACCATCATTTGCGGCCCAACAGCCGTCGGCAAAACGGCTTATGCTATTGAACAGGCCCTCCAGGCCCTCGAGCAGAACAGCGAAATCATTAGTGCCGATTCTGGCCAGGTTTATCGGGGACTCAATATTGGAACGGCAAAACCGAGCCGGGAAGAGCAGGCCAAGGTTCCTTTTCATTTAATTGATATCATTGATCCCTCCGAACGATTCAGCGCCGCCGGTTTTCGAACGTTCGCCCTGGAGAAGATTAAAGAAATAACCTCCCGAGGGAAAAGGCCGTTTGTCGTTGGTGGAACGGGTCTCTATATAAAGGTGTTGGAAGGGGGAATCTTTGAGGGGCCCTCGGCCGATCCAGATCTCCGAAGGAACTTAGAGGTTCGGATTCGGAATGAAGGGTTAGAATCTCTCTTTTCTGAGTTGGAGAGGAAGGATCCGGAAGCGGCCCGACAGATCGATCGGCATAACCGACAACGGCTCATTCGCGCGCTGGAGGTTTGTCTTTTAACAGGTGGGAAGATTTCGGAGTTTTGGAATCGGCATCGTAGCGGCGCAGCAAGCAGCGCCCCTACCTTTAAAAAAATTGGACTCACCCTTCCCAAAGAGGAATTAAACCGACGGATCAACGAGAGGGTTCGTCAAATGATTCGACAGGGATGGATTGAAGAGACCGAATGGCTTCTTAAAGAATGGGGGATGGATGCCCCGGCCCTTCAGATCATCGGTTATAAAGAGATCCGTCTTTATTTAACAGGAAAACTTGGCAAGGACGAGGCGATTGAACGGATCAAAATCAACACGCGCCAGCTCGCCAAGAGACAGAGGACCTGGTTTAAGAGAGACAGAGAGATAGAATGGATTAACCCATAAATTTATGGTAAAGGCGAGCGAACCAATGGGGGGTTGGGGAAGATGTCCCAGATGACATTAGATACTTTGTCTCACCTGAGAGACCCTTTGCTTTTTAAGTGGCACGTCATCTCTCTTTTTGCCTTTGTGGTTTATATTTATGCCGTCGAAATTGAGAGAAAGAATTGGGATCTTGTTCTGGCAGGACTGGTTGTTTGGGGGATGGATACTTTTCTGGAAATTATCAATGCTCTTTTTCTCTATTTCAGCAAATTTTCTGCTGTTTGGATGGAAATCGGCCCCACCTCTTATCAAATTTTCATCGGCCTCAATATCGAAACGTATTTCATGTTTGCTGTGATGGGGATTGTCTTTGGCAAGATGCTTCCCAAGGATAAAAACAGGAAGATCCTTGGGCTGCCCAACCGTTGGTTTTTTATTGTCATCAATTCCTTATTTTGTGTCTTTATCGAAGTGTTGTTAAATCATATGGGAGTTTTAGTTTGGAACTACCATTGGTGGAATTTTCCAAACGTTTGGTTGATCATCCTATTCGGTTATGCGCCCTACTTCCTTGGGGCGTATTACATTATTGATCTTCCCTCTATGAAAAATAAAATTTGTCTTGTTTCTGCCCTCTGGTTTATTGATTTAATTGCCTTGGCAGTCCTACTCCCGTTGGGGGTCATTTAAGCTTTTTCCCCAGTAGCGAACGAAGATCGGAAGACAAGCGAGGGGAACGGTAGTGTATCTGTGCCCGGGGCTGGACTCGCCCTTCGCCTAAAAGCATGTCAATACGGCTCAGGGCGTCAGCGGCTCGCTGCCAGCCGCCGGAAGTGGCGGCTTTTTCTTGGCTCATCGCCAAGCGCTCGCCGCCGTTCGATTCCGACGTCAATATAAAAGTGGGAATGATCTCTGTGCCCGGGGCCGGACTCGAACCGGCACGGTCCATTGCTGGACCTCAGGATTTTAAGTCCTGTGTGTCTACCAATTCCACCACCCGGGCTTTTGGCAAAACCACAAAAAAACATCGTCTACGGCGTTGCCTTCGTCGAAAGATCCTCGACGTACCCTCAAGTACGCCTACGGTCTTTCTCCTCATGCGCCTTGTATCCGATACTTTTTTGTGGTTTTGCAACCTGGCATTTAGAACAGATCCCCCCTGTAGATCATTTCAGAACTGGATGAGCCCTATCAAATCTCCTTGGAAAAGCAACGAGAAGCGGTATACTGCCGCCCAGCTTGTTTATGAGATCGCTTGTTCAAGAAATTAACGCCGCGATTGCCCTCACACTTCTGGTGGTGGCGATTATTGTCGGTGTCGGTTTTTTCCCTTACCAGCAAAAACAGAAGAACCGCTTTATTGATCAGAGACTGCTTCTCCTCAAAACCTTCAAGAAAAGTGAGGAGAGGACCCTCGTGGATCATATTTTTGAGCAAAAGGCGGAGGCGTTATATCTTCAGCTTGAGAGGTTGGGGGCAACCCCTGGCATTGAACGGATCCGTGTTTACGATGCGGAAGGCCGTTTGTTGGCGGGTTATCCAAGAAGCGTTGCCGATACCGAGCTGAGTATCTCCCGGCGGATGTCCCTATCGGCTGGAAAGGAGATTCATGAAATTGCCTCATGGAATAAGGCCGAGGCACTGATTTACTGGGCCCCTTTTGAGGTCGTGGGAGAGACACTGGGGTATCTCCAGATCGTTTATTCACTTGAGGATCTTTCAATCTGGCAGAGGACTTCAATGATCTTTTTTATGCTCCTTCTTCTCTCCATGTTGATTACCTCGATGATCCTCTTAAACCGCCTCATGTCACGCCTTGTTGCCAGGCCTATTCTGAAGCTTGCAACGACTGTGGAGAAGGTGGAAGGGGGAGATCTTTCGGCCCGTTCGGAAAATGCGAGAAATGATGAGATTGGCCAACTCAGTGACGCTTTTAACGGCATGATCGAACGGTTGCAGAAAGGTTTTCAGGAGATTGAAAAACAGAATCTCGAATTAAAGGAGTTAGATCAGCTTAAAAATGAGTTTCTGGCGAATGTCTCTCATGAAATCCGCACACCTCTTCACGCGATCATCGGTTTTTCAGAGGGGATGGTGGGGGGAGAGGGCGGACTGTTAAATGAGGAGCAGAAAAAATATCTCAAGATGATCCTTGAGAGCGGTAAAACATTGAACTCGCTTGTGGGACAACTGCTCGATTTTTCCCAAATCAAAGCGGGCAAGATGGTTATTCATCCCGAGGCATTCCCGATCCGTCGTATCCTGGAGGCCGTCTTGCCGGTTGTTCGTGAGATTCTTGGTAAAAAACCTGTCCAACTTGTGAATCACGTCCCGGAGGATCTCCCGTGGGTCATGGCGGATGAGGCGCGTGTCCGGCAGATCTTTTTGAACCTCCTCGAAAATGCCGTTAAATTCACGAAAGAGGGGACGGTTGAGGTCTTGGCATGCCCAAAGGGGAAATGGGTGCAATTTACGGTCAAGGATACCGGAATCGGGATGGAACAGGAGACGATCCAGTTTATTTTTGATGAATTTCGTCAGGGAGATGGCTCGACGAGGCGAGAGTATGGTGGGACAGGTCTTGGTCTCTCGATTGTAAAACAATTGGTGACGCTCCATGGAGGAGAAATTTGGGTTGAGACGATGAAGGGGAAGGGGAGTTCATTTCATTTTACACTGCCATCGGCCTGAAGAGGAATTCATAACGATGAGAAAAAGAAGGGGTCTGTTTTTCATCACCATCTTTATCAGCCTGATCAACCTGCAAGAGGTTTGTGCCGGTGAGGAGATAAAGATTGCAGCGATTTTTGCTGTCACCGGTCGTGCCAGTGGTTCCAACTTCTATGATCTCCGGGGAGCCGAGCTTGCTGCAAAAGAGATCAACCGAGGTGGTGGGCTTCTTGGAAATCCCCTGCAATTGATTCTCCTCAATAACCAGAGTACCGCTATCGGATCCGATCGTGCCGCGCGGGAGGCCCATAAAAGTGGTGTTGTTGCGATCCTGGGTGCCTCCTGGAGCGACCATTCTTTGGCGATTGCCCCGGTTGCCCAGAAGGCCGGCATTCCAATGGTGAGCAATTATTCCACCAATCCCCACTTGACCAAGGTCGGCGATTTTATTTTCCGCGTCTGCTACGTCGACACCTTTCAGGCCAAGGTCATGGCACGGTTTGCCTATGGGAACTTGGGAATTCGCCGCATCGTCTCCCTGTATGAGAGTGGCAATGAATACAGTTCTGGCTTGAGCCGTGATTTTAGCATCGCCTTCCGGAAGACGGGTGGGACAATGCTCGACGCCCTGCCTTATCTGAAAGACTCCCTCGATTATTCAGAGATCTTGTCGCAGGTCAAAAAGCTTAGTCCTCAGGCGATTTATATCCCGGGCTATGAAAAAGAGGTTGGCCTTATTATTAAACAGGCGAAGAAGATGGGGATTGATGTTCCTTTTTTAGGTGGGGATGGATGGGGGGATACCTTGCCCCGATATCTGGGAGGGGTGATGAAAGAGGGGTATGAGGTCAAGCCCTGGAGTCCGGAACTCAAGGATCGTCTTAGCCGGAATTTTATTGCATCCTATGAAAAGGAGTATGGTGAAGTTGTCGGATTAAGCGGTGGTGGTGCGGCCCTCGCTTATGATGCCGTTATGCTGATTGCCGATGCGATTCGTCGCGCGAAATCAGTTGATCCCAAAGAAATACGTTTAGCCCTGGCCAACACAAAATCTTTTCGTGGGGTGACGGGAACCCTTCGCTTCGATGGCAAACAGGATCCGGAGCGTGGCGTGGTGATTAACCGCTATTTTCGCAGCGCTAAACCGGCCTTTTTTATGAAAGTCGGTCCGTGAGAAACTTGACAAAAAACAATATTAAGAAGAATGAATTGCAAATTTGCTTTCTAGGGTGTGTTGAAAAATGGCTTTTGGGGACTGTTGAAAAATGCCCAGCGGTTCGACAAGCTCACCGTCCTGAGCAAAGTCGAAGGAATGCAAGGCACCCCGAGGAGCCGCGACGCAGGTGTACTTGAGGGTACGTCGAGGAGCCGGCGACGAGGGGAACGCAGCAGATGGCATTTTTCAACAGTCCCTTCTACTGTTTTTGCGAAGGCCAATAGAGATTGGCACGGTCGCCAAGTGGTAAGGCGGAAGTCTGCAAAACTTCTATACCGGGGTTCGATTCCCCGCCGTGCCTCACTCCCAGACCCTCTTGTTCGAACCGACAAAGCAGGGTGGTCTTACGAAGCCAGCCGCCTCTTTCTCTCTTTTTGAATCTCAAAGGAATCGCCTTCGGAGAGAATACGAATCGTTCCATGCTGATCGCTTCTGAAGATCGGGATCTCAAGTTGTTCTAGACGGTTCAGGATGGTGGGGGCAGGATGCCCATAATCATTATCCGCTCCGACCGAAATAACGGCATTTTCGGGGCGAGTTGTTTTGAGAAAATATTCTGAGTTGCTTGTTTCGCTCCCATGATGCGATAGATGCAGGACATCGATATCTCCCACAATCTCTGCGACATGATCCTCAAGATTCTTGGTTGGATAACCGCCGGGTGAGCCTCCTCCCGGCAGATCACCGAGCGTCAGGTACTCAAAATCACCGTAAGTAACCAAAACTCCTATAGAGGCGGCGTTTTCTTCATCAGGGTTTAGGTGAACTTGTTTCCCATCTACGTATTGTCCATTCACAATGATGATTTGTGCCGAGGCCCCATCACCAAGATCGAATGATTCTCCGGGTACCGCCTCCTGCTGTCGGTCGCCGGCCAGCCTAAGATATTCGGTGAAGAGGGGATGGTCTTGATCGGTTATCATTCCGCGATCAATCAGGGTCGGCGGATTAGAAAAGGATTCGAGCAGTCCCGGAACGCCTCCGATGTGATCGATATCGTAATGGGAGAGAAGGATCCAATCTGGTTCTATAATCCCTTCTCTCAAAAAGATTTGACGAATAATTTTGTCACTCCCCTCGGGGCCTCCGTCAATGAGGAGAGAGCGGCGATTCGGGCCGATCACGAGCGTGGCATCGCCTTGCCCGACATCGATCGCTATAATTTTGAGAGGGGGATCGCTTTTTACAACAATCTCATCCGATCGTGAGACCTCCTCAAACGGATTTTCAAGGGAGAGAATAGGTGAACAACTAGTTAAGAGAAAGATAGCTAAGAAAAGATGTTTCATTCCCTTGCCAATTTGCAAAAGTGAGGCCGTACAGTAGCCGAGCGGGTCCTGCCCCTCCTCACCCCCATCCGACGGCTTCCCTCGCTTACGCTCGGTCCAGGCGCTCGATGGGGGTCCCCCAGTCGGGTCACCCACTCGGTAAAGATCGACCGATTTTCGAATGGACGGTTCTACAGATCGGTCGGATGGCGACGGATTTTTTTAGTTTTAGGACAATTTCGAATGGCATCGTTATTGCTGTAGGCTGACAGCGATGCGTCTTCTCCTTCTTGGTTTTTTTCTTTTGTCCCTTGCTTCCCCCGTTTGGGGAAAGACTCCTTCTCTTTCGGAACTCCATCAGGAGACACTCCGGGTTGCAGGTTATGATCGGCACGAGATTTACGAGTGGAAGCAGAAATCCCGTTGGGCGGCCGCCTTGCCGCGACTTCAGGTCGGTTTTGACCGTCAACTGAAGGATGTTGTGAAGCTTACAACCGAAGATACTGTTTCGGTCTCCGGTGGGTCGGTGCAGGTTGGTCCTGATGAAAACAAATTTGACCAGGATTTTCAGCAGGGGTTCGGTATTGATGTTCGGGCAGTCTGGTATCTCGACCAACTGGTTTTCAGTGAAAATCGGATCGAGGTGAGTCGTGAGACAAGGAGTTGGATTCAAGAGAGGGGGAGGCTTCTGGAAAGGGTGACAGACCTTTACATGACCTGGCGCCATGAGAAGGATCAGCGCAAGAGAGAACAACTTTCCGGATATCTGGATGCATACACTGATGGATGGTTTTCACGGGCCTGGAGGGAGAGGTGATCAAGAAATCGCTCTTCGTCATTTTATTATTGACCTCCTGTGTCCAGGTGCCCTTGAAACCCGGTTCTCCCAATGAAAGTCGTCCGCAGGTTTTGTCCCTCTGGCCCCAAAATGAGGTGATCAGTTCAGGGGCCGATTTTTTTATCTGGTTTTCACACAAAATCGATCCGGCGACCTTAACGGAGGATTCGCTTTGGTTGATTGAGGGAGAGGTTTCTCCTCCCGATCAAGATGATTTCAGGATCTTAAAAAAATCAGTCGATGGAGGAGATCTCAAGAAGGTCTCTCTACAGATGGAGGGAGTGGAGGGAGGGCAAGGGGTGCATTTGAAAACGATCGAGACGCTATCACCAGGATCTTTCTATACACTGATTATAACTCCGTTTATCCTTTCCGAGGGGCGGCTTCCTGTCTTTCCATATCTTGAGATTTATCATACCGGACTGGAAGGTGAGACAGAACGATCCAATGAATTATCTCCAGGGTCATCACCAGACCCGGCCGATCCGTTGGAAGATCGAAGCTCTGGGGAAGTAGAGGCCCCTTCCTCGAGTGTGGCGGTTCAAGGATTCGTCGTCATCAACGAAATTCTATACGATGTTGCGGGAAGTGACACGAATGGGGTTCTTTTTATCGAACTCTACGGCACCCCGTTTTTTGATCTCGGCGGATTTAAGATTCTCTTTGTCAACGGAGACAACGGGGAGATGACCGATTCCATAACCGTTCCCGCCGGCGCAAAAGTAGGTACAGACGGTTTTTATCTGATCGCCGACGCCAAGAACGGGATCCCATCAGAAAGTTTTGTACAAGGGGCCGATCTCATCGATGACTTTGATCCGCAAAATGGTCCGGATGCGGTCCTTCTTTTTGATTCAAACGGGAGCCTCGTTGATTCGTTAGGTTATGGTGATCTGACAACGATCGGAACGGCGGAGGGGGAGCAACTTTTCGAAGGAGATCCGGCTCCCGATGTTGCCCAAGGCCATTCCCTTGAGAGGAATTTTCCTGGGGTCGATATGAACAATAACCGGGATGATTTTGTTGAAAAGGTCATCCCCACGCCGGGTGTTTGAGCCTTAAAAGTGACCGTCACCCCCCCAACACCCATCGGGTATTTTCCCACCCATTTTCTTTTCTGACCCCTCAATTTTCTGATTGATTTTATGGGGATAAGAATAGAG